>JAOTYQ010000579.1 GCA_029861725.1 Acidimicrobiia bacterium
CTCGCTGTCACGGTGGCCGCCTTCGCCGAGCTGTTGCGGGAGAGCCCGTACACCGGTGACATCAGCCTTCAGCAGGTGGCCGAGGAGGCCGATGCGCTTTCGCCTGGCAACGGCTCGATCGAGCAGTTCGCCGAGCTGGTCCGGTCGGTCCAAGGCCTCTCCTGACCGGGGAACGAAGCAACGCCACCTGAGCTCATAGGTCGGGCCCGGGGTCGAGTGGACGGGGAGAGGAGCCGGGTTCGGCTGCCCCGCTCGGCTCCGGGCCCTTGGCGCGCCCGCCCCGTGGCGTGCGCTTCAGCTCGCGGTCACGGCGTCGAGGACGAGCGTCATCATCTCGTCGAAGCTCGACTCCCTCTCGTCGGCTGACAGCGCCTCCCCCCGCTTGATCTGGTCGCTGACGGTGGCGACGGTGAGCGCCGCGATCCCGTACTCGGCGGCGACGCCGTACAGGCCGGCTGCTTCCATCTCGACGGCCAGCACGCCGTAGCGCTCCAGCAGCGCGAACGTCTCGCTGCCCTCTGGCTCATAGAAGAAGTCAGCGCTGAACACGGTCCCAACGTGATGGGTGATCGACCGCTGCTCGGCCGTGTCGACCACTGCTCGCAACAGCGACCAGTCGGCTGCGGCTGGGAAGTCCCGGCCGCCGAACCGGGTGCGGTTCACCGTCGAGTCGGTTCCGGCCGCAAGGCCGATCACGACGTCGCGCAGGTCGATGTCGTCCTGGATCGCCCCACACGAGCCGACCCGCACGATGCGCTCCACCCCGTATACCTTCGCCAGCTCGGTCGCATAGATCTGGATCGAAGGGATGCCCATCCCCGAGCCTTGGACCGACACCGGAACCCCCCGATAGCTCCCGGTGTAGCCGAACATCGACCGAACGTCTGTCACCTGACGGGCACCGTCGAGGAACGACTCGGCGATGTAGCGGGCCCGCAGCGGGTCGCCGGGCATCAGCACGGTTGTGGCGTAGTCGTCGGGCTCGGCGCTGATGTGCGGCGTGGGCATGGGGGACCTCGTCCGTGATCGTGTGGTCGGTGCCCGTGGATGGGTCCGCCCGGCTGGCAAACTGGGGAGATGGCAATGCGGCAGGACTGCAAGCACTACCAGAGCCGAACCTACCCAAGCGGTGACACGATGCGTAAGTGCGCGCTCGATCTGGCGCCCGAGGCGCCCTGGAGCTGCCCGGCCGACTGCGAGGGTTACGAGCGTCGGTTGGCCGACGTCAACTGGCGACACGGATCGCTGGTCACGCCGCCGACGCCTGAGCCGCCAGGCAGCGTCGGCGAGGACGGTTCGATCGGCGAGTTGCTCGACGAGGCGGAGGACATCATCAACACGGCCGGGCCGGAGGTCCGGGCCGAGGTCGACCGTGAGCTAGCCAAGCAGCGGCAATGGGAGCGGCGTCGCCGCTGGTGGCCCTTCGGCAACCGTTGAGGTCCTCTACGACCTCGAATTTCTCCAAGCTGGATAGTGCAAATAGCCGATAACCTGGTCATCCGTGAACGACCGATTCAGCCCCGATGCGGCTGCCTCGTTGCCCGACGGTGAGCGTCGACGGGTGAGCGCCGGAGCGGCTCACGAAACCGGCCTCCCCAGCATCGAGACCGAGGAGTGGCGCTACAGCTCGATCGGCGACTTGACGCTCGACGATCTCGAGCCGTCCCTGGCCGAGCCGGTGATCGCCGCCGATGCCATCGATCGGTACACCGACGTTGTCGACGAGCGCTCGGCCACCGTCATCATCGTCGACGGTTGGGTGACCGAGATCGAGATCGCCGCCGGATGGGCCGAGAAGGGGCTGCAGATCGTTGCGTCGACCGGTCTGGCCGTCAGCGACCCCAGTCCGGTCGAGGGCCGAGCCGCCGATCCGACCCTCGCCGGTCACGCAGCCGAGACCACGATCTTCGACCACCTGCATCGCGCCTTCTCGCCGCCGGGGGTGCTGGTCCGGGTCCCCACCGGCCTCACGGTCCGAGCCCCGATCGTCGTGCTCAACCACCAGTCGGCTCCTGGACTGGCGTCCTTCCCCCGAATCGCGGTGGAGGCCGGAGACGGGTCGGACGTGATGGTCCTCGAGCGTCAGACGTCCACCCCGGGACGAGGCCTCTCCGTCCCGATCATCGAGCTGCGAGCGGGACCGGCGGCTCGGCTCCGCTACCAGACGATCCAGGAGCTCGATCCCGAGCACTGGCAGCTCGCCCGGATGGTGTCGAGTGCCGATCAGCAGGCCACGCTCACTGCAGGCCTGGCCGCCTTCGGCGGGCGCTATGCCCGGCTTCGGGTCGATAGCAGGCTCGTCGGTCGGGGGGCGACCGCCAACCTGGTGGCCGGCTACTACGGCGACGGCAGCCAGGTGCACGACTTCAGGGTCTTCCAGCACCACGAGGCCCGCGACACCCGCAGCGACCTGTTGTTCAAGGGTGCCCAGGACGACTCGTCCGGCTCGATCTACACCGGGCTGATCCACATCCACCCCGATGGGTCGGGGGCGAACGCGTTCCAGACCAATCGCAACATCAAGCTGAGCCCCGACGCCTGGGCATGGTCGGTGCCGAACCTGGAGATCGAGAACAACGACGTGCACTGCAGCCACGCGTCGACGGTGAGTCCGGTCGACGAGGACCAGCAGTTCTACCTGCAGTCGCGAGGGGTGCCGCCGGTCATCGGCGACCGCCTCATCGTCGCCGGGTTCTTCGACGAGGTCATCGGTCGCCTTCCGATCGAGGCGACCCGAGCCGAGATTCGCCACCTCGTGTCCCGCAAGCTCGACCGAAGGATCGAAAGGATTGCAGCATGAGTGATGCCACCGCTGTTGTGGTCTGCCGGTTCGACGACCTCGAGCCCGATTCGGCGAAGCGGGTCGACCTCGACGGTCGTCGCCTCGCGGTGGTGCGCCTGGGCGACGACGTCTACGTCATCGGCGACCGGTGCTCGCACGCCGACTACTCACTAGCCGAGGGAGAGGTCGATCCGGCCGACAAGACGCTCGAGTGCTGGAAGCACGGCTCGACATTCTCGCTCGAGACGGGCGAGCCCACCTGCCTGCCGGCGATCAAGCCCGTCCCAGCCTATGACGTGTCGGTGGTCGACGGCGACGTGCGGGTGGTGTTGCCATGAGCACGCTCACGATCTCCGGCCTCAGGGCAGCCGTCGGGGGCTCCGAGATCCTGACCGGTGTCGATCTGGAGATCTCCTCCGGGGAGGTCCACGCCGTCATGGGTCCCAACGGAGCAGGCAAGTCCACCCTCTCGCACGTGATCATGGGCAAGCCCGGCTACGAGGTGCTGGGCGGCTCGGTCGTCCTCGACGGCACCGACGTCCTCTCGCTGCCCACATGGCAGCGGGCCCAGGCCGGGCTCTTCCTCGCCATGCAATATCCCACCGAGGTTCCTGGGGTATCGCTCGTCGATGCGCTGTCGGCCTCCAGGGCCGATGGGCTCGGTTCGGACGACGAGCTGAAGGCCAGCCTCCGGGTCGAGGCCGAGCGGATCGGTTTCGACGCCAAGCTGCTCGATCGCCCGCTCAACGTGGATCTCAGCGGAGGTGAGAAGAAACGCAACGAGACCGTCCAGCTCGCCGTGCTCAAACCCCGGTTCGCCGTGCTCGACGAGCTCGACTCGGGGCTCGACGTCGACGCGCTGCGAGCCGTGGCCCGCCGAGTGGAGGCCGCCACCGAGGACGACGGCCTCGGCGTCCTGGTCATCACCCACTACAGCCGCCTGCTGACCGAGCTACGGCCCGACCACGTCCACGTACTGGCTCAGGGCCGGATCGTCGCTTCCGGGGGCCCGGAGCTCGCCGACCAGCTCGAGGCCGGCGGGTACGGCCAGTACGTCGAGCGATCCAACCTTGACGTAGACGCTACGATCGGTGCCAGCGACCCGTTCGCCGACCCATTCGCCGACCCACTGGCCTGAGCCCATGACTGCCGCCCTGCTGACCGACGACCAGATCACCGAACAGCTAGAAGGCCTCGAAACCTGGATCAGAGCGGGTGATCGCCTCCGGGG
>JAOTYQ010000580.1 GCA_029861725.1 Acidimicrobiia bacterium
CAGGGGGTACGGTCGCGTCGAGCAGCACCACACACGGGCCGACGCAGGGGGGTTGCTGTGTACCGTCACCCGAACGCCGATCCGAGCGCATGGACCGGGGCCGACCTCGACGACGATCGCTCGTGGTGCCACGAGCTCGACGACCGGGCACGTTCCGAGATCGACGCCGCCCTTGGCCGGGTGCAGGCAGACGACCTGGACCTGAGCCGGATCGGTCCGGCCGAGTTCCCCTTGCCCAGCCTGACCCCGACCCTGGCCTCCATCGCCGACCAGCTGGCCCGGGGCCGCGGCTTCGCCGTGCTGCGCGGCCTCCCCGTCCAGCGGTACGAGCTCGACGAGCTGGAGCGGATCTACTGGGGCCTGTGCAGCCACCTCGGCACCGGTATCACCCAGAACAGCGACGCCAGCCTCATCCACTACGTGACCGATGGGGCGTTGCGGCCGAACCAGGGTCGGCGGGGGGTCGGCAACCCTGCCCGGGCGTCGCTGCACGTCGACCTGACCGATGTGGCGTCGCTGCTGTGCGTCCGGCAGGCCCCCGACAACCCGAAGAGCTGGGTGGCGAGCTCCACCCGAGTCCACAACGAGCTGCTGTCCCGCCACCCGGAGGTGCTACCGCTGCTGTACGAAGGGTTCGAATGGGATCGGCTCGACGAGCACGGTGAGGGGGAGTCGCCGACCACCGGATACCGGGTGCCGGTGTTCAGCGAGGCCCAGGGTCTCGTCTCTTGTCGCTACAACCGATTCTGGATGGCCAAGGCGCCTCAACGCCGCGGCGGGGCTCTGCATGAGGAGGCCAGCCGAGCGTTCGACATCTTCGACGAGATCGCCGACGAGGCCCGCTTCGAGCTCGACTTCGGGCCGGGTGACATCCAGTTCATCAACAACTACGTGGTGCTGCACGGCCGCGATGCTCACGCCGAGGTCGCCGACGAGAACGCCAAGCGGTTGTTGCTGCGCATCTGGCTCGATGTCGACGACGCCCGACCGGTGAGCGACGAGGCCGTCGTGCGGTACGGCATCGTCCGTCACGGCCGGCTCGGGTGGACGGTCGATCAGTACCGGGCCGGGCAGCATCTCGGGGCGCACGCTCGCCACGGCGACGGCCGTCCGGTCGTCGCAACCACGACCGGAGCCGCCGAGCGTGGCTGAACCGAAGCGCCTCCTGTTCAACGCGTTCAGCATGAACTGCGTGTCCCACATCCACCACGGTCTGTGGGGTCGGGCCGAGACCCGCCAGCTCGACTACACTTCGTTGGACGCCTGGACCGAGCTGGCCCAGATCCTCGAGGCGGGCTGCTTCGACGCACTCTTCCTGGCCGACGTGGTCGGCGTGTACGACAACTACAAGGGTGGCCCCGAGACCTCTATCCGGGAGGCCATGCAGATCCCGGTCAATGACCCGACGTTGCTGATCCCGGCGATGGCTCAGGTGACCGAGCACCTCGGGTTCGCCTTCACCGGCTCGATCCTGGCCGACCACCCGTTCAACTTCGCCCGGCGGGTGTCGACGCTCGACCACCTCACCCGAGGCCGGGTGGCCTGGAACATCGTGACGTCCTATCTCCCGAGCGCGGCCCGCAATCTCGGCTACGCCGACCTGCCCCGGCACGACGACCGCTACGACCGGGGCGACGACTACCTCGACGTGCTCTACAAGCTCTGGGAGGCCAGCTGGGAGGACGACGCCGTAGTGGCCGACGCCGAGCGGGGGATCTACGCCGAACCGTCGAAGGTCCACGCGATCGATCATCACGGGCCCTACTACCAGGTGCCCGGTCCTCACCTGTGCGAGCCCTCGCCCCAGCGGACTCCGGTCCTGTTCCAGGCCGGCTCGTCCGACCGGGGCCGGGAGTTCGCCGCCCGCCACGCCGAGTGCATGTTCGTGGCCGGTAGCAGCCGGGCGGTTGGCCGGATCCGGGCCGACGTGCATCGCCGGGCCATCGCCTATGGCCGGCAGCCGAGCGACATCAAGATCTTCCAGGGCATCACCCCGGTCGTTGGTGGTACGGAGGCCGAGGCAAAGGCCAAGGCCGAGGAGCTCCGGGCCGAGGCGTCGGTCGAGGGCGGGCTGGCCCACATGAGCGGCAACATCGGCGCCGATCTGGGCACCATCGATCCCGAGCGGCCGATCGCCGATGTCGACTTCAACCGCGTCACGGGGATCATCAAGAACCTTGCCGAAACGGCCCCCGATCGCGCCTGGACGTTCGGTGATCTCGCCCGGCGCCAGATGACCGGGCAGTTCCTCGTCGGCTCGCCCGAGCAAGTGGCCGACCGGCTCGAGAAGCTGGCCGAGGCCGGGGCCGACGGCTTCAACCTGATCTACACCTCGACGCCTGGCACCTTCGTCGATTTCATCGACGTCGTCGTACCGATCCTCTGCCAGCGCGGACTGATGCAGCGCGACTACCGACCGGGAACGCTGCGGGAGAAGCTCTTCGGTCATCCCCGGCTGTCCGAGCGCCACCCCGGCTCGGCGGTCCGCCAACGCTGAGCCGGCTGGCGGCGGTCGCCTCCAGGGTGGTGAGCTAGGTTCGCCACGCGATGGACGACCCGGCCGAACCAGGGGGATCAGATGCTTACCGGAGCGCAGTACAAGGAGTCGTTGGACGACGGTCGCCGGACCTACTTCGAGGGGGAGCGCATCGACGACCTCGTCGGCCATCCCTTGCTCGGCCAGACCGCCGAGTTCACCGCCCGGGCCTACGACAAGTACTACGACCCGGCGCCCGATGCGGTCAGTCCACTGCTCTCGGTCCCGACCTCGGCCGACGATCTCCGGCAGCTGATCCCACTCCTTCACGACGCCGGGATGATGGCCCACGTCACCTCGACGTCGATCCAGACCCTGAAGACGGCGGCCGGCCGGATGGCCGACGTCAAGCCCGGCTACATCGAGCGGATCGGCGCCTACATCGAGGACGCACAGCGGGGTGATGTGCGGATCACCCAATGCATCACCGACGCCAAGGGCGACCGGAGCCGGCCGCCGGCCAAGCAGGACGATCTCGACGCGTACGTGCGGGTCGTCGACCGCCAGCGAGACGGTGTCGTCATCCGGGGGGCGAAGCTCCACATCACCGGCGCGTCGTTCGGGCACGACCTGCTGACGATCCCGACCAAAGCTATGAAGCCGGGGGAGGAGGACTGGTCGATCGGCTGCATCGTGCCGGTGAACGCGGAGGGGGTGAGGATCATCAACACCACCTACGCTCCCCGGCACGGCGACACCCGGGCGTTCCCGGTATCGGGCGACTACCACTACCCCGAGGGGTTCGTGATCTTCGACGACGTGTTCGTGCCCCACGAACGCATCTTCCTCGACGGTGAGACGGCCTACGCCGCAGTCTTCGCCCACAGCCTCGGGCTGTGGGAGCGGCTGGGTGGCCTGTCGGCGTTCGTCGAGGAGGCCGACCAGCTCGTCGGGTTCGCCCAGCTCGTGGCCGAGGCCAACGGAACGGCTGGGATCTCCCACGTCAAGGAGAAGATCTCGGAATTGATCATCCACGCCACCCTGATCCGGTCGGCGTTGGAAGCGGCGATCAGCAACTGCCAGGTCAGTGAGGAGGGCGCGGCCTTTCCCGACGAGCTTTACGTCAACGCCGGCAAGTTCCACGCCGCCGCCAATTACAACCTGATGGTCCGCCACCTCCACGACATCGCCGGCGGCGCCGTGCTGACTGCGCCAGTGCCGGCCGACTTCGATAACGAGGAGGTAGGCGATCTTGCCCGCAAGTACATGTCGACCGGTAACGACGTCGAGGGCGAGTACCGGGCGAGGTTGATGCATGCCATCCGAGACCTGACCGCCGACGCCTACGGTGGGTGGAAGTTCGTGACCAACCTGCAGGCCGGTGGGGGACTCTACGCCCAGCGGATCGTCACCCGCCGCCACTACGACCTCGACCGAGCCAAGCGCAAGGCGCTCGAAGTCGCTGGACTGATCGAAGACGGCGCACCCTGATGGGCGCCGCCGCCGATGCCGCTGCAACGGCCGACCTGGC
>JAOTYQ010000079.1 GCA_029861725.1 Acidimicrobiia bacterium
CTCGACGCCCCTCGCGGCGTCCTCGTCGTTGCCTCACGCTCACGGGTGAGGCCGCCTCCTGCGTCCTTGCGAGGGACACCGATAGCTCGGCGAATTCATCAACGGATCAAGCTGACAGGACACTAGCGTGCGCCGGGACGGTGCCCGGGGGAACCCGCAGGGTTCCTGGAGTTTGGCCTCCGGCCAAACATCCCAGAACTCGATACAAAATCACAGGTCCACGTCCCGCAAGCGCCTAGCGCCGCATCGGCCAACTCTGCGCAGTCTCGCCGTTCTCGATACTCAGCTCAGTCCCGCGAGCGCCGTCCGAACCGACTCGGCCTCCACCGGGCCAAAAAACGCCTGCCCGACCACGCCGTCGGCGTCGGCGACGATAGTCGTCGGCACGCCGTCGATCCGGTACCGGGTGTGGAGGTCCGGATCGTCTTGCACGTCGATCCGTTGGACGGCCAGCTCGCCGGGGGCATCCCACTCCCCTGCGACGTGCTCGATCGTCGCCCACGCCGCCGGGCAGCTGTTGCAGGTCGCTGAGGAGAACATGACGACGAGGAGCCGGGCGGCCGGTTCTCTGAAATCGGCCCGGTCGAGCTGCTGGGGGGCGCGATAGCTCGGAGCCGATGGCGGCTCCGATCGTCGGCGCTGCAGGAGCAGAGCGATCGCGACCGCTACCAGCGTCAGGAGGATCAGTACGGCGAGGCGAGCTGGGGTCATGAGGCGACCGGTGCCCCCGGCTACTGCTCGACGGTCGGGATGCCCGGCACGATCGCCAGGCTGACGTCGGGGGTGACGATCTGCGCCTCGACCGACACCGGGGAGTCCGAGGTGACTACGACCGGCCCGCCGGCGCCCACCGCCGGGACCGGCACGATCGCCCGCCCGCCGGGCGGGATGGCCGCTCGGAACGGGCCGTTCATCTCGCCGTTGACGAGCATGAAGACCTCGACAGCGGCCTCGGTCGGCGACGTGACGATGACGACCGAGGACTCGGGCGTGGGCGTCGCGACCCACGGCACGATCCAGCGGTTGGACAGGATCTCGGTGCCGCGCGACGTGGCCACCCCTGCGTTGGCGGTCGGTTGGGCGAGATCGGCGGCCTCGCCGCCGAGGATGCCGGGAACGTCGAGCTCACCAGCCTCCTCCGCCGTCGACTCTCCCGCCCCTGGATCGTCGGGGTTCGCTGGATCGTCGGCGTTGGCCGGATCGTCGGCGTTGGCCGGATCGTCGGGGTTCGCTGGATCGTCGAGGTTGGCCGGATCCTGCTCCTCGTCGCTCGGAGCCACTTCGGTGCCGCCTGCACCGATCAGCGATCGGTCGACCTGGCTCGCGAAGTGCCAGCGCTCGGCGACGACCGAGACACCGTTGCTCGACCGGACGCTGACACCGATCTCGTACGGGAGCCTGAGCCCGAACCGGTCAGCCTCCGTCCGCAGATCGATGATCTCGAACCGGCCCGGCAGGAGTTCGCGGGGGATGGCCCCCAAGCCGTAGAGCGAGCGGTCGGTCGGGTTGACCGGCCACAGCTCTATCTCGACGTTGGCCACCTCGTCGACCGCTGGGTTGAACACGATCACCTGGTCGTCGCCGGCGCTCTGGATCCGGCCCGCCGGGAGCATCCAGCTCTCGGCCGGACCGGTCACCCCCAACTGCAGGGCAGCGCCCGACGGGCCCAGCTCGCCGTCGAAGGTCTGGAGCCGCTCGGCGACCAGCCGTCCCCGAACCGTCGTGATCGCGGCAGCGACGACCTCTTCGCGGGGGATGTGCTCGCCGAGCTCGATGATCTTGACTGAGCTTGCAGGCACGACGTCGCCCTGAAGTGGCCCCGGCTTCCGGGGCCGGCCGGCGGCCCGGAACAGCTCGACGTTGTACACGACGTCTTCGGGGAACGGGTTCATCAACGCGAGGTACTCGAGCGAGTCCCGCTGGGTGCGGCCGGCAGCGAAGTACCACGTGCTGGACACGTGGGTGGCGCAAGGTCCCTCGGCCGGGCCGAGGTCGGTGAGGACCTGGTGCCCGACCACGCCGGTCCCGCCGATGATCTCGACAACCGCTCCGGCGACGTCGGCCTGGGCGATCGAGGAGAGCGCGAGCTGCTGGGTCGACAGCGGATTCAGCTCAACCCGCAGCGTCGGTCCCTTGCCTTCACCGGTCAGGATGTTGACGTTGGCCACAGCCGACTCGTCGCTCAGGTTCGAGATCCGGACCTGGTGGTCGGCGAAGCCGCCCTCGGTGCTACTCCCGACCGGGCAGAACCAAGCGCCGTCTAGCCGGGCCGGATCGCTGACCGATGGCGTCACCAGGTGCGCTTCCTCCGCAGTGACCAGCCCGTCGGCTGGTGGATCCACCTGATCGTAGAGCAGACCGGCGGCGAGCAGGCCGACGACGACGAAGATGACGGCGCTCCGGATCACGCCTGGGCCTCGCGTCTGGTTTGAGCCAGGATCGCTCCAACGACGACCACCACGAACTGGGCGGCGATGCCGAGCCGTCGGACCAGCGGAATCGGGTAGCTGATATCGGCTTGGCCGACGACGGTCGAGGGCACGACGGTCAGCTCGCTGAAGCCCGAGATCAGCGACTCGTCGTGACTCGAGAGCACGAGCCCGGCGTTGGGAACCGCGAGGAGCACCGGCACCTCACCAGGCGGCTCCAACGACCACTGCCCGGCTCCGAGCTGTTGGAGATCGACGGGCGGGCCCCCGCTCAGGTCGACGTCGAGCTGGTCCTCGGAGGTGACCGCGTCGGCAGCGGTCGCCGACGGGAGCGCGGATGCCACTCCACCCGCGGAGTCGTTGCGGAACACGACGAGGTTCGGCACTCCGGGCACCCGTTCGAGGTCGAGCTGCTGAGTGAGCGACTGGACGACACCGGCCCCCGGATCGACCGCCGGGCCCTCATAGGGGGCGGGGGCGAGCTGGTCGAGCACGACCACCAGACTGACGCCGTAGGGCGCCAGCAGCCGCCCGAGACGAACCGTCTCGCCCGACCGGGCCAGATCGAGCTGGTCGCCTACACCGCGGGTGACACCGACCGGTCCGGCCGACCACCGGCCCCAGACCTCGGGCGAACCGCCGTCGGTCAGGGCGTACTGGATCCCCGAACCGGACACGGCGACATCGACCGGCACCACGCTGGCGTCACCGATCCACAGCACCCGGCTGTCGCCCTCCGTCCTCTCGGCCAGGAACTCCGTGAACGCTGCATAGTTCTGCGTAGGGGCGTTCCAGCCACCGTTGAGGCTCATCAGCACCGCACCCAACGTCCCGGCGGCAAGGCCACCAGCGGTTGCGAGCACCACCACTCGGCGGAGTTGAGCCGACAACCTGCTCTGCCCGGATCCCGCCATCTCGGCTGCACGGAGGGCGACGGCGACCACGAGCGCCAACGCCGCCAGTGCCGGGGCGAGCATCGCCTCGGCCGCCGGCAGGCCGAACGGCAGCCATCCCCGGCTGGCCGACCAGACCAGGCCGATCAGCACGAGCGCCACGGTCCAGCACTGGGTGGCCAGCCCCAGGAGTGCCTTCGGAGCGGCGATCAGGCCGACGACGGCCGCGGCCAAGAGGCCGAGGCTCCAATAGCTCGGGGCCACCGTGCTCGGGGCGAACTGCAGCAGGTCGAGGAAGGTCTGCCCACCGGCCTCGGGGGAGTCGGGCCCGACCAACCAGCGCCACGACAGCGATCGAAAGATGTCGAAGCTCCACGGCAGGTGCAAGGCTGCGGGGCCGATCACGGCCACGGCGGCCGCCAGCCCGTACTCCGTGAGCTGGAGCTCCCGACCGGTGAACACCGAGGCCACTGCGAAGGCCAGAGCGGTGAGGGTGGCGATCACCACCACCGATGGGGCCAACGCCGCAACGAACGCCACGAGGAAACCGAAACGGATCAGGAGGACGGGGAGGCTGCGCGACGCCACCCGCATCCCCGGCTCACCGCCCTTCGAGCCGTAGGGGCTCGCCCCCTCGATCCTCAACAGTGAGCCGATCAGGTACGGAGCGGCGGCATAGACGACGAGCGCCTCCCAGCGCCCACCGGCGAAGGAGGACACGATCAGCGGGCTGGCGGCGTAGAACGCGGCGGCGATGGCGGCACTGCGAGCGCTACCGAGTGGCCGGGCGAGGCGGAAGGCCCCGAACACACCGACGAAGACCGGTCCAACCGCGAGCAGCTTCTCGAAGAGTCCAGGGGCCCAGACGAAGGCGAACCGGCCACCGGCGAGGAACAACAGCGCGGTCGGCGGGTTGCCGGGGCCACCGGTACCGGTCGACCGCCAACCCCCCCACCACTCGTCGAATAACGCAGCGGCTCCCGGCACGATCGGGAACTGGCCGACCGGTGGAACGCCTCGGGTCAGGAGGTGGCGGCTGCCGAACAGCAGCACGACGAGGATCCCGAAGCCGAGCACCGTGGCGTCGCGCAAGCTGCCCGAGTCCTCGCCCTGGAACGACGAGCGGATCGCCCCGAGGAAACCAGAGAAGCGATCCTGCCCGGCGGTGAACTGACCCCGCGAGAAGCTGTTGACTGCGGCCGAGCCGCCGATTTGCAGGGCGCGGACCTCCCGCTCGGACTTCAGCCGGATCTGGCGGAGGGCCCGGCGCCGCCGGCGCACGTCGCCGAGGCGGGTGAGGTTCCAGCCGATCGCGGAGAACATGTCGCGGGCCTGGCCCCGGCGACCGGTCAGCAGGTAGTAGAGCCCCTCGAGGACGATCAGGAGAATCGCCGACGGGACCACCGTGAATCGCGACCGGCCGGTCGAAGTGACCATCACGGTGCGGAGACGATGGCGGGTTGCCAGCTTGCGGCGCTCGCGCAGCGAGAGCCGGTCCTCCATCGACTCCCGATGACGGGCCGAGGCGTCGGAGACGGCCAGGACCCGAGCGCCCACGGCGTGCGCCCGCCAGCACAGATCGAGGTCCTCGCCGATCAGGCCGATCGCAGGATCGAATCCACCGAGGGCGACGAAGAGGTCGGCCCGCACCAGCTGGACCCCACCGGGAGCGACGAACACGTCCCGCACGTCGTCGTACTGCTCCTGGTCGAACTCACCGCGTTCGACCTGGTCGACCAGCACACCGAAGCGATCGGCACCCATGCCGATCTGAAGCAGCTTGCGATCGTCGTCCCACCGGACCATCTTCGGCCCGGCGATACCGGCATTCTGGCGGTAGAGCTCGCCCATCAAGGTCGACACGCAGCTCTCGTCGAGGGCGACGTCGTCGTGGCAGAACAGCAGGAACGGCGAGCCGGAGACCAGCTCGATCGACTGGTTGGCGGCCACGCTCCAGCCGGGATCGCCGGTCAGGCGGTGGAGGTACGCTTCGGGCAGCACATCGGCCACCCGATCGGCGATCGGCTCGTCGCTCCCGGCGTCGATCACTAGGACCGAGAGGTTCTCGTAGTCCTGCTCGCCGAGTGATTCGAGCATCTCCGCGAACTGCTCGCCGGGGTTGGAAGCGACGACCACTGCGACGACTGGAGGCGCATCGACGGCATCGGCGTCCGCAGTCGGATCGGCGCCCGTCCTCGACGCCACCGGGTTCGACGCAGCTCGGGGGGGAGCTGCCTTGAGATCACTCACGACCGCCTGATACTACTGCCAGATTCGCCGGTCGAGACGTCTCCCCGGCCCAGCGGAGCGAGCCCGATCGGGTGAGTTACCCGAACCCGGAGAGCACGACGGGTAGGCTCCGATGGCGTGACGCCGACGATCGAACGGGCCGGAGGAGACGAATGATGAAGGCCCTGATCACCGGGGCCGGTGGCTTCGTCGGACCCCACCTGGCGTCGCTGCTCGCGACCCAGGGCGACGAAGTGATCGGCCTCGATCTCCGCAACGGCCCCGACCTCCTCGACGGCGACGGTTGGCGGGCCGCCCTCGAGTTGCATCGTCCCGATGTGGTGTACCACCTCGCCGGCTGGAGCGACGTTGGCGCCTCGTGGAGCAGCCCGGCCGAGACGTTTCGCGTGAATGCGCTGGGAACGCTGTCGATCCTCGAAGCAGCGGTGCTGGCGAAGGTCGATCGGGTCATCCTCGTCAGCAGCGCCGACGTGTACGGTCCCGTCGAGCCGGCCCAGCAGCCGATCACCGAGCGGCGACCGGCGAGGCCTCAGTCGCCCTACGGAGCCTCGAAGGCTGCGGCCGAGACGCTTGGCCTCCAATACCAGCGGGCCCACGAGCTCGGGGTCATCGTCGTACGCCCCTTCAACCACGTCGGACCGGGTCAGAGCCCACGGTTCGTCGCCCCAGCTTTCGCTGCGCAGATCGCCGAGGCCGAACGTCGCGGCGGCGGCGAGGTGCTCCACGGCGACCTGTCGGCCAAGCGTGACCTGACCGACGTCCGCGATGTGGTCCGGGCGTATCGCCTGCTGGCCGACGCCGGCGTGCCCGGCGAGGTGTACAACGTCTGCCGTGGTGAAGCAGTGGCGATGGAGCAGCTGCTGGCCATGCTGATCGAGCGGTCGACGGCGCCGATCAGCACCGCCGTCGACCCGGCGAGGCTCCGGCCGGTCGAGTTGCCTATCCTCGAGGGCTCCCACGAGAAGCTCTCCGCGCTCACCGGCTGGCAGCCGGAGATCCCGCTCGCGGTCACGCTGGCCGAGGTGGTCGACCACGCCCGAGCGCAGCACGACCGTTCATGACCCTACGATGCGTGATCAGCTTCCCGCCGCCAGCAGATAGCGAGGCCACCCCATGACACGACGCGCCCTCATCACTGGGCTCACCGGACAGGACGGGTCCTACCTGGCCGAGTTCCTTCTCGACAAGGGGTATGACGTCATCGGCATGATCCGCCGGTCGAGCACGGTGAACTTCGAGCGGATCGCCCACATCCAGGACGACCTGCAGATCGTCCAGGGCGACGTGCTCGACGAGATGTCGCTCCGCGATGTCCTCCAGCGCCACAAGCCAGACGAGGTCTACAACCTCGCCGCGCAGTCCTTCGTCCAGACATCCTGGCAGCAAGCCGTGCTCACCGGCGAGACCACTGCCCTGGGTGTGACCCGGCTCCTCAACGCCGTGCGCGACCTCGCCCGCGACGTCCGCTTCTACCAGGCGTCATCGTCGGAGATGTTCGGCAAGGTGGTCGAGGTCCCCCAGACCGAGCGCACGCCGTTCTACCCGAGAAGCCCTTACGGCGTCGCCAAGCTGTACGGCCACTGGATCACGGTCAACTACCGGGAGAGCTATCAGCTGCACGCCAGTAGCGGGATCCTGTTCAACCACGAGAGCCCCCGCCGCGGCCTGGAGTTCGTGACCCGCAAGATCGCCAACCACGTGGCCAGGATCAAGCTCGGCCTCAGCACCGAGCTCCGCCTCGGTGACCTCGACCCGCAGCGTGACTGGGGCTTCGCCGGCGACTATGTCGAGGCGATGTGGCTCATGCTCCAACAAGACGAGCCCGACGACTACGTGGTAGCCACCGGCGAGACCCACTCGGTCCAGGAGTACTGCGAGCTGGCGTTCAAGCACGTCGGCCTCGAGTGGCGGGACCACGTGGTCCAGGACGAGGAGTTCATGCGGCCAACCGAGGTCCAGCTCCTCATCGGCGATGCGGCCAAGGCCCGAGACTGCCTCGGATGGAGGCCGACAACACGGTTCGAGGAGCTCGTGGCGATGATGGTCGACGCCGACCTGGAGCTGGTGGCCCGCCAGCACCGACAGGCGGGTTGAGACGTGACCGTGGCGGTGATCTGCGGCGGAGTCGGGGCGGCCAAGCTCCTCACCGGGCTGCAGCGCGTCGTCCCGCCGACCGAGCTCGTGGCGATCGCCAACGTGGGCGACGACCTGGAACTGCACGGCCTCCACGTCTCCCCCGATCTCGACACGATCACCTACACCACCGCCGGTGCGGTCAGCACCGAGCGGGGGTGGGGCCTCGAAGGGGAGACCTGGCAGGCGATGGAGATGGTCAGCCTCTACGGCGGCGTCGATTGGTTCAGCCTCGGTGATCGGGATCTCGGGACCCACCTCTATCGGACGCATCGGCTCAGCCAGGGAGCATCGCTCAGCGAGGTCACGGCCCAGATCGTCGCCGCGTGGGGCCTGGGGTTCCAGTTGCTGCCCGCGACAGACGACCGCCTCCGGACGATGGTCACAGCGGTAGACGAGGGCGAGATCACGTTCCAGGAGTACTTCGTTCGCCGCCAGCACGACGTTGCCGTGACCGCCGTGCGCTTCGACGGCGCCGAGACGTGCAAGCCGGCACCCGGGGTCATCGAGGCCGTCGAGCAGGCCGAACGCATCGTCGTCGCACCGTCGAACCCGGTCGTGTCGATCGACCCGGTGCTGGCGGTCCCCGGGCTGCGCGATGCGATCGCCAGCCGCCGCGACCGGGTCGTGGCCGTGTCACCGATCATCGGTGGCAAAGCCCTGAAGGGACCGGCCGACCGGCTGCTCGACGAGCTGGGCCGGGAGGCCTCGGTCGTCGGGGTCGGCCAGTGGTATCAGGACCTCGTCGGGACCTTGCTGCTCGACACCGTCGACGCCGAGCACGCGCCGGCTGTCGCCGACCTCGGGATCACCCCGGTCGTGACCGACACGATCATGAGCGACCCCGTGGTTACCGATGAACTGGCCCGCCGCTGTCTCGAGACCTCGACGTCGTGAGGGCGACTGCGACCACCGGGATCTCGGGGGTCAGACGCGGCCTTGGTTGGTGGACTCGAGCTGAGCGAGGCGATCGGGCGGTGGCTTGGGGATCTCGGCCCCCTCCGGCAGCAGGGCGATCGTGACCGCCCCACCTGAGAGGTTGTCGAACCGGAAGTCGGCGAGGTTCTCGGTGATGATCTCCGGCTCCTCGGTCGTCCACGCGTTCTCCCAGTAGGCCACCTGGAGCACGGCCCGCTCCCCGTCGCAGCCATCGGCCTCGGACAGGATCTGCGGGAGCTCGCCGGGACCGGGGGTATAGGTGTCGTCGGTGAGCTCTCCGCCGAGGGCCTCTACGAACTTCCCGAGCGTTGCGTTGGGGCCGGCGGTCTCCGGGTTGAACGGATGGATGTGGATGAGCCCGGTCCCATGAGTGTGGATGCCATCGGGGTCGTTGGAGTTGGTGGACGCAGGTAGATCGGTTCCGCAGTGGTGGATCAGGTATGCGTCGTGCCAATGGTCGATCCCCGCTTGGGGGGCGACCCCGATGACGCTCTCCCGCTGCGAGGCGAACAGCGCGACGACGGCGCCGCCGGCCACGACGAGCAGCACGATGACGGCGATGAACCAACGGCTGCCGCTCTGGTCGGGTGGGGCGACCGACGTTTCCCGGTTCCTCCGGTTCTCTCTGCGCGATTCCTTGGCCACGAGGGCCAAGTGTAGAGAGCGGGGGCGGTATCCAACGGTCGCGGCGCCAGGTCGCCATCGGACCGACGCCGACCGGTCCTGCGCCGCGTTGCCCGGGTCCGGGATGCCGTCTCGCCGCACCTAGGCTGGCTGCATGCTGCGGACCTTGACGATCATTCCGGTGCACGGGCTCCCCGAGGTCCGCCCAGGGGACGATCTCGCAGGCTTGATCATCGACGCCTGCGAGGAGTCGTGCCGGCTCGAACAGCACGACGTGCTCGTCGTGTCGCAGAAGGTGGTGTCGAAGGCCGAGGGCCGGCTGGTCGAGGTCGATCCCGACGACCCGCAGTCACACAAGCCACTCGTCGTCGAGGAATCGGCCCGGATCATCCGCCGGCGGGGCGATCTCATCATCAGCGAGACCAAGCACGGCTTCGTGTGCGCCAGCGCCGGGATCGACCGGTCGAACGTCGAGCCCAACATCGCGGCTCTGCTCCCCGATGACTCCGACCGTTCGGCCCGCCGGCTGCGCGATGCGATCGCCGGGCGGTGCGCTGTCCGGGTCGGCATCATCGTGGCCGACACGTTCGGCCGGCCGTGGCGCCGAGGGCTGACCGACGTGGCGATCGGGTCGGCCGGCCTGCTACCGGTGCTCGACCTGCGGGGCACCGACGACGCCGGCGGACGCGAGCTCCAAGTCACCGAGGTTTGCATCGTCGACGAGCTGGCTGGCGCGGCCGAGCTGGTGCGGGGGAAGGCGACCGGGGTCGCGGTCGCGGTCATTCGGGGTGTCGATCCCGCGTGGTTCGGCGAAGGCAACGTCGTCGACGAGATCGTTCGCCACCCGAGCGAGGATCTGTTCCGGTGAGGACGTGCCTGCGGGAACGGCCCGCTCAGAGATGACCGCCACCGATCTGCCGCCGCTGGTTCGGCACCTCCCCCCGGCCCCCGACCCCGATGCCCTCCTCGACGGGTTCGTCGACTTCGTGTCCGGTCAGGGCATCTCCCTGTACGACGCCCAGGAGTCGGCGATTCTCGAACTGCTCGCCGGGAACAACGTCATCCTCAACACCCCGACCGGGTCGGGCAAGTCGCTGGTAGCGGCGGCCGCCCACTACGTCGCCCTTGCCGACGATCAGCGCAGCGTGTACACCGCGCCGATCAAGGCGCTCGTGTCGGAGAAGTTCTTCGCCCTGTGCCGCGACTTCGGAGCCGAGCGGGTGGGGATGATCACCGGCGATGCCCGGGTCAACCCCGACGCCCCGATCATCTGCTGCACGGCCGAGATCCTGGCCAACTGGGCGCTGCGCGACGGCGCGCAGACCGACGTCGACGTCGTGATCATGGACGAGTTCCACTACTACGCCGACCCACAGCGGGGTTGGGCGTGGCAGGTCCCACTCCTCGAACTGCCGCGCTGCCAGTTCCTGCTGATGTCGGCCACCCTCGGCCGGACCGACCTCTTCGAAGACGACTTGACCCGCCGGACCGGGCGGGAGACGGCGCTGGTCGCTTCCGGCGACCGACCGGTTCCGCTCGAGTTCGAGTACCGCCGCACGACCCTCCACCAGTCGATCTCGGAGCTGCTGTCGACGGAGCGCTCCCCGATCTACCTCGTGCACTTCACCCAGCGGGAAGCGACCGAGGCCGCCCAGGGCTATCTCTCGCTCGACCCGCTGTCGAAGACGGAAAAGGGGCTGGTCAAAGCGGCGATCGGCGGCTTCCGGTTCGACTCGCCGATCGGAAAGGACCTGCGCCGCTACGTGCTCGGCGGAATCGGCGTCCATCACGCCGGTCTCCTGCCCAAGTACCGGCTCCTCGTCGAGAAGCTGGCCCAAGACGGACTGCTCAAGATCATCTGCGGGACGGACACCCTTGGCGTCGGGGTCAACGTCCCGATCCGCACGGTGCTGTTCACCCAGCTGTGCAAGTACGACGGCTCTACTACCCGGATCCTCACCAACCGGGAGTTCGCCCAGATAGCCGGACGGGCCGGGCGCAAGGGGTTCGATCCGATCGGTCACGTCTGGGTGCAGGCCCCGCCCCATGTGGTCGAGAATCTCCGCGCCGAGGAGAAGGCCGCCGCCGACAGCGGCAAGGGCGCCAGACGGAAGAAGATCGTCAAGAAGAAGCCCCCGGATCGGGGGTACGCCCACTGGGGCGAGGACACCTTCACCAAGATCGTCGGCGGCCAGCCGGAGCCGCTCACCAGCTCGTTTCGGGTGAACCACCAGATGATGCTCACCCTGCTCGACCGGTCTGGGGATGGGTGCGGCGCCCTCAAGGACCTGCTCGTCGACAACCACGAGACGCGGGCCCGCCAGCGGAACCACATTCGTCGCTCGATAGCCATCTACCGGTCGCTGCTCGACGCCGAGCTGCTCGAGATCCTCCCCGAACCCGACGATGACGGCCGGCTCGTGAGGGTGATGCTCGACCTCCAGGACGAGTTCGCCCTCCACCAGCCCCTTTCGCTGTGGGCGATCGAGGCGATCGGGCAGCTCGATCCCGACGAGCCCGACCACGCCCTCTCGGTGCTGAGCATCCTCGAATCGGTACTCGAGTCCCCCGGGGTGGTCATCGCCGCCCAGATCGACCTGGCCAAGCGGGAGCTTCTCGCCGAGCTGAAGAGCCAGGGAGTCGAGTACGCCGAGCGCGTCGAGCGGTTGGCCGAGGTCGAAGCCCCCAAGCCGAACAAGGAGTGGATCTACGACTCGTTCGACACGTTCCGGGTCGAGCACCCGTGGGTGGGGTCCGACAACGTCGCCCCGAAGTCGATCGTGCGTGACCTGTTCGAACGGGTCATGACATTCCGGGAGTACGTGCAGCACTACGGCCTGAAGCGATCGGAGGGCGTCCTCCTCCGCTACCTGTCCGACGCGTACAAGGCGCTGGTACAGAACGTGCCCGAGGACGACAAGACCGAGGAGTTGCTCGATATAACCGCCTGGCTCGGAGAACTGGTCCGGCAGGTCGACTCCAGCCTGCTCGACGAATGGGACCGCCTGCTCGATCCCGACCAGGCCGGCGCCCCGGTCGACGAGGTCCGTCCCGGGGGCGACGAACGAGACGTACTAGCCAACCGGCGGGCGTTCGCCGTGATGGTCCGCAACGAGATGTTCCGCTGGGTCGAGCTGCTCGCCCGCCACCGGTACCGGCACCTCCCGGCCGACGAGGACGCGCTCGACGCCTTGGGGGCTGCGCTGGAGGAATACTGGGACGAGTTCGACGAGATCCTGGTCGACGCCGACGCCCGAAGCCCCGACCGATTCTCGTTCGACCACGACGCCGGGACGGTGACCCAAATCATCCACGACCCCGATGAGATCGACGAGTGGCGGATCACCGCCGCCGTCGACCGGGAGCGGTCGCGGTCCGAGGGCAAGGCGGTGCTCACCCTCATGGGCCTGGTCAGAGCCTGACGGCGGTCGTCCCGATCGGCACTCGTGCCACCCAGATCTAGGTGGTCTCGCTCGGGCTGGCGCTGGGCTCGGTCTCGACGCCGAGCAACAGGTTGATCCTGGTGCTGGAATCGACCTTCTCGTTCCCGCCGACGCCGAAGACCATCTCGATGCCGTGCTCCTCACACACCGAGGTCTCGGGCACCACCTTCCCCGACGCTCGATCGCCGCCGTTGGCGAAGACCAGCCGATACTCGTCGCCGTACTTCTCGGCCACGAGCTTCAGCGACGCGCTGACCGTGCGATCCTCGTCGACCGCGATCAACGCCTCGTCCACCACCCGCAGGGCCCGGATGATCCGCAGTCGGATCTGCTCGTCCATGATCAGCTTGCCCTTCTTGGCCACCTGCTGATCGTTGTTGTTCACGATGACGATCAGCTTGTCGCCAAGCTCGGCCGCGGCCTCGATCATGTCGAGATGGCCGGCGTGCAGCGGGCTGAAGAAGCCACTCACGATCGTTGCGGTCGCTTTGTCCATCGAATGAACCACCTGAGTGAGGCGAAGGGAAACGGTTACTGTAGTGCGCGGTCGGGATCCGAGGGGTCGATCGGATCACCGGCGACGAGGCGCTCGAAGACCTGCTCGTAGCGGACTGCTTGCTGGTCGGGAGTCAACCACTCTTCCACGTAGCTCCGGCCTCGCTTGCCCATCAGCTCCCGCTGCACAGGGTCGTCGAGCAGGGAGGCAAGGGCCGAGAGGAACGCGTCGGGAGCTTCGGGCGGGACCGCGAGCCCAGCCCCGGCCCGGGCCATCGTCGTGGCCACCTCGGACCCTTCGTCGATGCTGGCCAGTATCGCTCGACCCGATGCGAGGTTGGCGTACAGCTTGGACGGCGTCGACGATCGGGCCAGACCCCGCTTGAGGAGGATCAAGTGCACGTCGGCGGCGCCGAGGACGTCGCTCACCTCCGCCCGGGGGGCGAAGTCGGCGACGGTGACGTTCGGGAGCTCGGCCGCCCAGCGGTCGACCTCGGGCCGGGCGGCGCCCTCGCCGTTGATGACGAACTGCACGTCCGGCCGGTGACGCCAGGCCACCGCGGCCGCTCGCACCAGGTCGAACGACTGGGAGAGACCAACGTTGCCGGAGTACATCACGACCGTCTTTCCGGTGAGCTGGTGCCGTCGACGGTAGCCGTTCTCGCGCTCGACCACCTCGATCCGATCGAGGTCGACGAAGTTGTGGATGATCACGACCTTGTCTCGCTGGTCCGCAGGGAGCTTCGCGGCGACGTTGTCGGCCTGGTCGCGGGAGAGCACGGTGACCGCATCGGCTCGGCGGTAGAGGGACCGCTCGTGCCGCTTGGCCAGTTCGACCATCCTCCGGTTCGACAGCGCGCCGAGATCGATGGCGACGTCGGGAAAGATGTCCTGGGTGTTGAACACCATCGGCGCTCGCCAGCGCCGGGCTGCGATCCACGCCGCGTCACCGAGGAACGGCGGCGGTGACATGCCGAGAACGACGTCGTGACGGCCCTGGGTCAGCGCGGCGGCGGTGACCAGTGACGTGAGGCCGCCGAAGCCGACTGCCCGGGCGGCGATGTTGGTCTTGTCGGTGGGAAACGGCCAGACCCTGACCACTCGACCCCACGCCGTCCGTTCGACCCGCCAGGGCCGCCCCCGCCATGCCGGATCGACGTCGTGGTGCTGGTACCAGGGCAACGAGGTGACAACGGTGATCTGGTGGTTCCGTCGCGCCAGCGCCTCGACCAGCTTGGTCATGACCTCGCCGGTGGCGGCGTGGAGGTCGGGTGTGAAGTGCGGGCACAGGAGTAGGAGGCGCATGACGTTCGTTCGATGGTTCAGCCCGGCTGCAGCTGAAGGGCCTCACGATAGCAATCGCCGAGGTCCGAGCCGGCTCGCTTCCAGGAGAACAGCTTGGCTCGCTCGATCCCAGCGGCCCGGAGCTCGTCGGCCAGACCGGGCTCGTCGAGCACTCGGGCAATCGCGGCAGCGAGCGCGATGGGGTGACCGGTCGGCACGGTCAGCCCAGCCTGGCCGCTGACCTCGGGCAGCGCCGCAGCGTCACTGGTGACCACCGGGCAGCCCCTCACCATCGCCTCGAGCACCGGGTTGCCGAACCCCTC
>JAOTYQ010000581.1 GCA_029861725.1 Acidimicrobiia bacterium
ACACACCACCTCCGGAGCCGGTGGTGATCGACCCGGTGGCGTCGTGCGTCGTGGCCGTGGGTAACGCCGATCCGAACGATGCGACCGTGACGTGGCCGGCCGTCGCAGCCCCCGACGCGCTCTACGTCATCTATCGCTCCGTTGACGGTGGCACCCAGTTCTGGCGGGGCCGGACCGACACCACCTCGTTCGGTGACGTCCTCAGGGCAGGCGAGATCGAATACCTGGTCGAGGTGAAGATCGGCAACGACCGCTCCGACCGGGTCCCGTGCACACCAATCGTCCACGGACAGTGAGAGGTCCGAGAACAGTGAGAAACGACGCCGAGATGATCCCATCGGCAACCCTCAGAACCGCTCGATGGGCGACCGCACTGGCCGCTGGGGCGCTCCTCGTCGCGGCCTGCACCTCCGACGGCTCCGAGTCGGCCACGCCAGACACGGAGCAAGGTTCCGTGGTCGACACCGGCACCGACAGCGAGGCCGGCACCGACTACGCCATCGCCTTCGACAACCCGACGAGCGAAGACTTCAACCGGCTCCTGCCCTCCGAGGACGACCTCTTGGACCTCCAGCCGGCCGCTATCCTCAACGTCGAGGGCGACCTGGAGACCGGCGACGATCCGACCAGCCTGATCGTCTCGTTCGAGATGGAGTCGCACCACTGCTACGGCGTGCAGGCCGAGGTCACCGAGAGCGCCAACGAGGTCATCATCGAGATCCTCACCGGTCTGCGAGCCGGGATCGAGTCCGCCAGCTGCGCCTATGGCATCTATCCCTACACGACGGCAGTCCCGCTCGAGACGCCGCTGGGCGATCGCACGATCGTGCCAGCCGAGCTCCGAGAACCGGAGGTCGAGGTGGCGGGAGTGACCACTGGTAGCCAGCCTCCGGTGACCGTTCCCGACGGTTCCGGCCAGGATCCCACCACGACCGACACCGATCCGGCCACGACGAGCCCGGACGGCACCGGAGCGACGACCCCGCCGGGTGAACGTGAGGGAAACCCCCCGCCGGTGGTCGGTGCCCACCTGGTCGGCCAGTTCGTCGAGGACGGCGTCGAATGGGCGATCGACCAGGGGATCGTGTGGCGAGTCATCAGCTTCGACGGGGTCCCCTACGCCGAGGAGAGTCCCGATGATCCGAACCGGATCAGCTTCGTGGTCGAACGCGATCGGATCGTCAGCGTGGCGTGGTCGTAGAGAGCTACTCCGAGGACGCCTCGGCCTCCGACGTGCCGACGAGGATGAACTCGATCCGGCGGTTGGCCGCTTTCCCCTCGTCGGTTGTGTTGTCGGCGATCGGGTTCTCCTCCCCCTCGCCGCGTGAGGTCATCCGCCCGGGATCCACCCCGAGCTCGGTGAGACGGGCGACGACCGCGGCCGCCCGCTCCTGGGACAGCTGGAGGTTGTCCTGCTCGGGTCCGACGCTGTCGGTGTGACCGACCACCTCGAAGGGAACCTCGGGGATCACGTTCAGCGCCGCCGCCAGCTCGACCAGGACGGCGTCGCTGCCGGAGGAGATCACCGGCGAATCGGGGGCGAACTGGATCGGTGAGGCCGCCACGAGCTCGTCGACCTGCGTCTGCACCTCGGCCAGGCGAGCGGTGGTGTCGACGATCGTCAAGGCGCTGGTGTCTACGGTCACGAGCGCGCCGATACGTTCGGTGACCAGGCCACCGAACGTGCCGACCCGGTCATCGGTCGTGGTGGTCGACCCGGTGAGCCGGATCGATCCGTCCGTCCAGGTCGTAGCGCCGACGCTCAGCCCGCTGGCCTCGACGTTCTCCGGCTGCCAGACCTCTTCGGCGATCGCGACGAGATCGCCGAGCGACTGGTCGTCGGGCAGCACACCGCTGAGGGCGACCCGACCGTCGGCGAGCGCCAGCTCGGCCGTGACCGGGGACAGGACGGTCTCCACGAACCCGACCTCGAACCCCCGATTGGCCAGCCCGAACGTCGAGCCGACCGACTCCTGGAGTGCCTCGGGGCGCTCGTCGCCGAACGTGGCCGAGCCGACGAACCGGACGGTGCCGGACTCCAGCGTGGTGTCGGCGTCGACCGTGAGCTCGTCGACGACGTTCTCGGCACCGTAGGCCTGCTGGGCTGCGGCCAGCAGCTGTTCCCTCGCCGCCTGGTCGGGAATCGAGCCCTGGATGGCCACGACATCACCGTCGATCCGGAACACGAGGCGGCTCGGCTCGCTCCCGGTCATCAATTCGACCGGGTCGGTGCCAGCGACCTCGTTGCCACGCTGGTCACTGCAGGCATAGCCGAAGACCAGAAGGAAGCAAAAGAGGGCCCCGAGCGCGCCGAGATACGCCCAGGCGCTGCGCTGCTCGGCCAGCGCCTCCGAGCTCCACCGACCGGGGTCGTCGCGACCAACCCCGCGGACGAGGTCATCGAGCTCATCGAGGTCATCACCGCCGTCGAGATCGTCGCCGCGGTCGAGATCGACGAGGTCGTCGAGGGTTAGGTCCCGATCGTCGACCGGTCTGCTCGCCGGCGCCGGCCCCGGGCCGGCGTCGGCGAGGTGGCCGTTGTCGCCATCGGGGACAGGCCCGACATGGGCGTCGTGTTCGTAGCCGTCGTCCGTTGACTCTGCGTGGTCGTCCGGATCGGAGCCGCCGGCGAGGTCCAACCCGTCGACGTCGTCGTCGTCGAAGTCGGGACTTGGTCGGAAGAGACGTTTCAGCAGGCCTCGGGCCATCAGACCTCGGGTTGGGGCAAGCGGGTCAGCGCGTCTTGTACCCGCGCCTCAGGATATTCGTAGTCGATCATTTCTCCTGAGAAGTACCGATCGTAGGCACCGAGATCGAGGTGGCCGTGGCCGCAGAGAGCGGTCAGGATGACGGGCTCCTCACCGGACTCCCTGGCCTCGAGGGCGGCTCTGATGGTGGCGGCGATGGCGTGGGTCGGCTCAGGAGCAGGCACGATGCCCTCGTTTCGGGCGAAGGTCACACCGGCTTCGAAGCACTCGGTTTGGTGGATCGCATCGGCTTCGATGAGGCCGAGCTCGTAGATGTGGGACAGCAACGGCGACATCCCGTGGTACCGGAGCCCGCCGGCGTGGATGGGATCGGGCACGAAATCGTGACCGAGGGTGTGCATCTTGAGTAGCGGCGTCATTCCCGCCGTGTCGCCGAAATCATACGTGTAGATCCCTCGGGTGAGGGTGGGGCACGCCGCGGGCTCGATCGCCCGGATCACAGGGCTCATCCTGCCCGCCATCTTCTCCCGCATGAACGGAAACGACAGACCGGCGAAATTCGAACCGCCACCAGCGCAGCCGATGATCAGGTCGGGGGCCTCCCCCACCTTGGCCAGCTGCAGGAGCGCCTCCTCGCCGATGATGGTCTGGTGCATGAGCACGTGGTTGAGCACGCTGCCGAGGGCGTAGCGGGTGTCCGGGTCCTGAGCGGCGACCTCGACCGCCTCCGAGATGGCGATGCCGAGGCTGCCCGGCGTCTGGGAGTCGTTGGCCAGGACCTTGCGGCCGGCCTCGGTCAGCACGGACGGGCTGGGGTGGATCGTGGCCCCGAACGTCTCGATCATCGCCTTGCGGTAGGGCTTCTGATCGTAGGACGACCGGACCTGCCAGACTTCGCACTCGATGTCGAACAGGGAGCAGGCGAACGCCAGTGCGGTGCCCCACTGCCCAGCCCCGGTCTCGGTTGTCAGCTTCTTCACACCTTCCTGGGCGTTGTAGAACACCTGAGGCACCGCCGTGTTCGGCTTGTGAGACCCGGCCGGGCTGACCCCCTCGTACTTGTAGTAGATCTTGGCCGGGGTATCGAGGGCTGCTTCGAGGCGGTGGGCTCGGAACAGCGGCGTCGGCCGCCACAACCGGTAGACATCCTGCACCTCCTCGGGGATGTCGATGTAGGAGTCGGTCGAGACCTCCTGCATGATCAGCGCCATGGGAAACAGCGGGGCGAGATCGTCGGGTCCCACCGGTTCCCGGGTGCCGGGGTGCAACGGCGGTGGCGGCGGCTCGGGGAGG
>JAOTYQ010000582.1 GCA_029861725.1 Acidimicrobiia bacterium
CGACCCACAGCCCCGATGTTCAGGATCGCGTCACGCCCCGGGACGTTCGACCCACAGCCCCGAGCTGGCGAGGGCGCGGTCGACGAAGCGCTTCACCTGGGGCTCGACCGGAAACGACAGGTGACCC
Organism: Acidimicrobiia bacterium; assembly: GCA_029861725.1. GTDB lineage: Bacteria > Actinomycetota > Acidimicrobiia > Acidimicrobiales > SZUA-35 > CADEDH01. Next base: position 128 of record JAOTYQ010000582.1, read on the forward strand.
CCCTCGTACCAGCAGATCTCGGGGCGCCCCCACTGCTCCCAGAGCGTCTTGACGTTGCCGGGGCGGACCCAGCGATCGACCAGGCCGGCGAAGATGAACAACCGCTCCGGTGGCAGTAGCGGGTCCATCGCCAGGGGGGAGACGACGCGGTTGACCCGTTCCAGCGAGCGCCAACTGAGCCCCCACTGCTCGTAGAACGGGGGCAGGAGCGGCTCGACGTTGCGTCGCATCCCTCGCACGAGATCGGATTCGGGGATACCGGCGATGGCACAGGCCAGGTCGTCCTCGAAGCAGACCAGCAGGGCGGTCAGGTAGCCACCGAGGGAGAGCCCGGTCACCCCGACGGCCGGGGCGGCCTCCACGTCGGTGATCCAGCTCTTGAGCCGGCGGATGTCCCACAGGGCCTGCGCCGCCGTGTGGACGGTGTTCATCGCTCCGGCGAAGATGACTCGGTCGCCCGAGGCGCCCGCCGCTCGAGGCCCGTGAAGCGGTTGCACCGGAAACGCGAGGTTGAGGCCGAAGTCGCGGTGGAGGCGCCGGGCGTTGAACGAGACGAAGTCGGAGAGCGGGGTGCCGGTGCGGTAGCCGTTGATGCAGATCAACCAGGGACGAGGAGGGCCGGGATGACGCAGCAACCAGGCGTGAGCGGTGGCATTGGCCTCGTAGTTCATCCATCGCTCTCGCCCTGGTTCATCGGCGTGGGGCTCGTAGCCGCTCTCGAACCGAAGGTGCTCGAACCGGAGCAGCCCAGTACCTCGCCCGTCGATGACAGGATCGACGAGTGGTGGGGGGTCCTCGTGGTACGAGCGGGGATCGTCGACCCAGCCCCGCTCGTTGAACATCTCGACGCCGTCGCCGAGCTCGGAGCGCAGGCGACGGCGGAAGTCGACCGTGGGCCACCGCGTCCGGTTGCTCGCGAGCTCGGCCTGCAGCGCCCACTCGTCGAACAACCACTTCCCGAGCACATCGGGGGTGAAGCGAACCGTGGGAACGTCGGCTTCACGGTGACCGATGAACCACGCCCGCGTCTGGCTGAGCAGTTCTTCGGCGATCGTGACCATGGCCTCTCCCTTGGGTGGGTGCGGTTCAGGTTACCCGACAGTCACGAGCGGGCCGAATCCGGTTCGGCGGCCCCTGGACCTCCTGCTTTGCTGTTGACCCCGTCGTTGCCTAGATTTGTCGGGCGATAGCTGGGGGACGGGGCAGGCGGGGCCAGCAGGTCCGCCGGGAACAAGGGAACCAAGGGGATCCGACATGCAGCAAGTCTTGGTCGTGGCCAACCAGACGGCGGTAGGACCGCACGTGACACAGCGTGTTCACGAGCTGAAGGGGGACGCGCCGGAGATCGGCGTCCACGTGGTCGTCCCGGCGACGCCGAGAGTGGCCAAGGGGCAGTCGGCCGTCGACGACGCCGGTCGTCCCATCCACGACGGCGATGGCCACCAGCGGGCTGAGCGGCAGCTCCGGGCCGCGATCGACTCCCTCGAACGGGCGGGCGCCACCAACGTCTCGGGCTCGGTGGGGGCACCGGACCCGATGCAGGCCGCCGCGAACGCTATTCGGGAGCGCCGGATCGACCGGATCATCGTGTCGACACTCCCGGTCGGCGTCAGCCGCTGGCTCGCCATGGACCTGCCCCACCGGCTCGAGCGGCGATTCAAGCTGCCGGTCGACCACGTGATCGGCAAGCCGACCGTCGACGAGGTCGACCGCACCCCGATCGAGGGTCCCCTCCAGGTCCTGCTCATCGAGGATCAGCCGGCCGACGTCGCCCTCACGAAGCAGGCGCTCAGCCGTGCCGACACCGAGGTGGAGGTCACCGTCGCCAAGAACGGAGCCGAGGCGGTCGAGGTGCTGCGGACCTACGGGTCCGGCTCGGCCGATCTCGTCCTGCTCGACCTGAAGATGCCAGTGCTCGACGGTCACGAGTTCCTCGAGCAGGTAGGGAGAGAGTTCGATCTGGAGAGCCTCGACATCGCCGTCCTCACGACGTCGACGAACGAGGCCGATCGCGAGCGAGCCCACGCCCTCGGTGCCGGGGCCTACATCGTCAAGGACCCCGACTTCGACGTGTTCTGCGAGATGCTGGCCTCGCTCGTCCGCGAGGTCGCAGCCGGCTAGGAGACACTGGCACCGGCTGCCGAGCCGGTGCCATCGGCCACTGCGCATTGCGGGTAGCGACGATCGTGGTCCAGGATCGAGCCTGGCCCGTTCCCCATCGATCGGCGGCGCATGACAACTCGAAACGAACCAACGCCCGAGATCGACGACGCGGCGGGCGACCATCCCCGGGCCGGTCTGATCCTCGGCATCATGTGCCTGTCGCTGGTGCTGATCGTCGCCGCCGTCAGCTCGCTGAACGTCGCGATCCCCACGATCGTCCGTGAGCTCGACCCGAGCAGCACCGAGCAGCTCTGGATCATCGACTCCTATGCCCTCGTGTTCGCCGGCCTGCTGCTGGTGTGTGGTGCGCTTGGCGACCGCTACGGCCGGAAATGGGCCCTGCTGCTCGGGCTCGCCATCTTCGCCGCTGCGTCGACCGTCGCCGCCTACGCCGCCGACCCGACCCAACTCATCGCCTTCCGCGGGGTGATGGGGATCGGGGCGGCACTGATCATGCCGGCCACCCTGTCGACCCTGACCGTCGTATTCGCGCCGGAGAACCGGGCCAAGGCGATCGCCATCTGGGCCGGCTTCGCCGGCGCCGGTGGAGCGATCGGCCCGGTCGCCAGCGGGCTGCTCCTGGAGCGGTTCTGGTGGGGATCGGTGTTCTTCATCGCGGTGCCGATCGCGTTGCTGGCCATTGTGGCGATCGTCGCCGTCGTGCCCAACTCGGCCGATCGACAACGCCACCGTCTCGATTACGTCGGGGCCTTGCTCTCCGTGGTGGCGCTGGTGGCCATCGTCTTCGGCATCATCGAGGGTCCGGAGATCGGCTGGCTCGACCCCGTGACCATCGCCGCGTTCGTGCTCGGCGTCGTCGCCGGCGTGGCCTACGTGGCGTGGGAGCGGCGAGTCGAGCACCCGTTGCTCGACCCCAACCACTTCCGCATCCCCCGCTTCGGCCTCGGGAGCCTCGCCATCACGATCGCCTTCCTCGCGATGTTCGGGATGTTCTTCCTCCTGACGCTCTACCTTCAGTTCGTGCTCGGCTACTCCCCGCTGGGATCGGCCGTGCGACTCCTGCCGTTCTCGGTCGTCATGATCGCTATCGCCCCTCGCAGCCCGCAGCTGACGGCCCGGTTCGGAACCCCGGCAGTGATCGCCGCCGGGTTCGCCGTGCAGTCGGTCGGCTTCCTCGTGGCCTCGATGCTCGAGCCCGATAGCGGCTATCCAATGCTGCTGATCGCCGTGGCCCCGATGGCGGCAGGGATGGCGCTGCTGATGCCACCCTGCACGAACGCGATCGTCACCTCGCTCTCCCAGGACAAGGCCGGCGTGGCGTCGGCGGTGAACGACACGACCAGAGAGGTCGGTGGCGCCGTGGGCATTGCGCTGCTCGGTACGCTGGCCACGGTCAGCTACCAGTCGGGGATGACCGACGCCACAGGGCAGCTCCCGCCGCCGCTCGCCGAGCTGGCGGAGGACTCGATCGGCGGGGCCAACATCGCCGCCTCGCAGCTCGACCCGGCGATCGCAGGCGATCTGCTGGCCACCGCCAACCGATCGTTCGTCGACGGGATGGGAGTCGCCTTCCTGGTGGCCGCCGCCCTCGGCGTGATCATGGCCGGCATCATCGCGTGGCGGTACCCGAAGGACACCGAGCTCCGGACCGAGGCGGCGGCCGTCGACGTTATCTGATCGGTCAGCAGCGGGCCCACCGAGGTAGTAATCGACCGCCAGCTCGGGAATGTTGACGACCCGGCGAGCCA
>JAOTYQ010000080.1 GCA_029861725.1 Acidimicrobiia bacterium
CCGGGGATCGGTCCCGAGCACGCCCACCTCGCCGACATCGGTCGAGCCCGCTACGAACCGGTCACCGACGCCGAGGTGCTTGACGCGTTCCAGCTCCTGTCACGGACCGAGGGCATCATCCCCGCTTTGGAGCCGGCACACGGGTTGGCGTGGATGGTGAAGGCCCGCGACGAGCTCGCCGGTAGGACCGTGCTGCTCAACCTGTCCGGCCGGGGCGACAAGGACGTCGCCCAGGTGCAGGCGATCCTCGACCGCGACCCCGAGGCGCTGAAGACGGTGCGGCTGTGAGCCGGAACGACGGCTCGAGTCCCGTCTCGCTCGAGGCCCACCTGCGAGCCCGCCGCGCCGAGGGCCGCAAGCTGCTCCTGCCCTACGTCACCGGTGGCTATCCCGTCGGTGACTGGCCGCGGCTGATCGAGGGCTTCGCATCGGTCGGGGCCGACGCCCTCGAGATCGGCATACCGTTCAGCGACCCCGTCATGGACGGCCCGACCATCCAGGAGGCATCGACGCTGGCGCTCGAGGCCGGCTCGAACCCGATCTCGGTCCTCGACGAGGTATCCAAGACCGAGGCGGACGTGCCACTGGTGGCGATGACCTACTACAACATCTGCTTCCGGATGGGCCACCGTCGATTCGCCGCCTCGCTGCGGGAGTCCGGTTTCTCGGCTGCGATCCTGCCCGATCTGCCGCTCGAAGAGGCCGGGCCGTGGACGGAGGCGGCCGATGGAGAGGGCATCGAGACCGTTCTACTTGCGGCCCCGACCGCTCCCGACGAGCGGCTGCCCCGCATCGCTGCTCGCTCCCGAGGCTTCGTGTACGGCGTCGGGCTCGTCGGCATCACCGGCGAGCGGGCCGAGCTGGCGGCGAGCGCCATCGAGATCGCCCGGCGATTGAAGGGCATCACCGATCGTCCGGTGATCATCGGCGTCGGCGTGTCCAGCCCGGAGCAGGCGGCGGAGGTGGCCCAGGTGGCCGACGGTGTCGTCGTGGCCTCGGCGATCATCCGCCGACTGCTCGACGGCGGCTCGATCGACGACGCGGTCGGCTTCGTCGCCGAGCTACGGGCCGCCCTCGACGGTGTCTGAACCCGTTCCGGGCGCGGGCGCCGAGCCCGGATCCGACGAGCGTTCCGATCCCCGCTTCGAGCGGCCCTTTCCCCCGACCGATATCGACTGCGAGCTCTGTCGGGCCGATCGCTTCACGCACTGGTACGCGGCCACCGAGGATGGCTGGGTGGCCGACTGCGAGGCGTGTTCGGTACCGATGGCCGTGTGGTGGGATCACGGCCCCGACGCCCCGGCCGCTGTCCGGGAGCGGCTCCTCGCCGAGCTGTCGGCTGCGGCCGATACCCGCTTCGGCGCCGGCAACTGGCGGCTCGACACGACGATGCGGCAGGTGCCTGAGCACTTCCACGCCCACGCCCGGGACGCCGACTGGCTACGGCTCCGCCTCACGAGATCCCTGTCCCGGTACACCGGGGTGGGAAGCGAGCGCCTGACGACCGGGTTGGGGGAGGCGTGACGAGACGACTCGAGGTCGACCTGGCGGTGCTCGGAGGCGGTGCTGCGGGCTTGGCCGCGGTGCGTGAGGCCCGTCGCCGAGGGGCGACGGCGCTGATCGTGAACGACGGGCCGCTCGGCGGCGACTGCACGTTCACCGGCTGCGTGCCGTCGAAGACGGTGATCGAGGCAGCCTCCGACGGGCTCAGCTTCACCGAGGCATTCGACCGGGCCCGCACCGTCGTGGCCCGGATCGCGGCAACGGAGACCGCCGACGTGCTGCGGGCAGAGGGGATCGAGGTCGTAGACGGCGAGGGAACGCTGTTGCCTCGACGTCGGCTCCGCACCGACGACGGCACCGAGGTCACCGCCCGCGGCGTGGTCCTGGCGCTCGGCAGCCGGCCGCTCGTCCCCCCGATCCCGGGCGTGGCCGACGTCGAACCGCTGACCAGCGACACGCTCTGGCAGCTGCGAACGGCGCCGGCATCGATCGTGGTGATCGGCGGCGGGGCGATCGGCTGCGAGCTGAGCCAGGCCCTGGCCCGCCTCGGCGTGAAGGTCACGCTCGTCGAGCTCACCCCCCGGCTCCTGCTGCGGGAGGAACCGGCGGCCTCGGCCATCGTCGAGCGCGAGCTCGTGGCCACTGGCGTCACGGTCCACACCGGCACCAGCGTCGAGTCGATCGAGCCGGCGGTTTGCGGCGCCGCCGTGCGCCTGTCGAACGGTGCGACGGTCACCGCCGAGCGGATCCTGCTCGCCGTCGGTCGCCGTCCGAACGCCGACCGCGGAGGACTCGTCGAAGCCGGTGTCGACCTCGACTACCGCGGCTACATCGTGACCGGATCAGACCTCACCACGAGCGTCGACGGTGTCTATGCCGCCGGCGACATCTCGGGCAATGTGCAGCTCACGCACGCTGCCGATCACATGGGTCGCCTTGCAGCGACCAACATCCTCAGCCGGTTCGGACGGAAGCGCTTCGATGGCGAGCAGATCCCCGCGGTCACGTTCACCGAGCCCGAAGTGGCACGCGTCGGGCTCACCGAGGCCGAGGCAGCGGCGGCGATCAAGGGAGCGAAGGTTGCCGAGCTCCCCTTGGAGGAGCACGACCGGGCGCTGGCAGCCTGTGCTACCAGCGGCTACATCAAGCTGATCGCCGGGCCAAACCCACTGATCGGCCACACCGGCGGCGGGCGGCTTGTCGGTGCCACCGTGGTAGCTGAGCGGGCGGGTGAGATGATCGCCGAGCTGACCCTTGCGTTGCGTTTGCGAACGTTCCTCGGCCGGCTCGCCCTCACCGTCCATCCCTACCCGACGTGGTCGTACGCCATCCCCAAAGCGGCCGCCCAGTTCTTCACCACGATCGAGGGCCGAACCGCCCGCCCAGCCGAAGCCGACTGAGCACGTTGCGAGCGGCCGGTCGAGGCGGGCTCGGGAAGCCGGGGGCCGGTCGGGCGGTTGGAGGGGTATGCCCTCGCGTCTGTTCGTAGCCTTGGTCGCCCTGATCGCTCTCGTGGCCGCAGCCTGCGGTGGCTCCGACGACGGCGACGAGGCATCGGCGACATCGTCCGCCGAGACCGCCACCGAGGACGGGAGCGGCGACGCAGCGGCGGCAGCCGCCGCCGAGGACGGCGCCGCCGAGAACGGGGCCGCCGAGAACGGTGCGTCAGCCGTTCCCGACGAGTCGTTCGACTACGGCACGGTCGACTACGCCACCGAGCCGTCCGAGTCGGCGCTGCTCGGGAATCGGCTGCATGAGTCGTTCCCTCCACCGGTGGTCGATCCAACGCTCATCCGCTCCGGCGGCGTACCCCCGGACGGGATCTTCCCGATCGACGAGCCAACCTTCGCCCCACCCGACGAGATCGACTACGAGCTCGCCGACGGTGAGGGCGTCATCGCCGTCGAGATCGACGGTGATGCACGGGCGTTCCCGGTCCAGTTGATGATCTGGCACGAGATCGTCAACACCGAGATCGGGGGCACACCGGTCACGGTGACCTACTGCCCGCTCTGCAACTCGGCGCTGACCTACGACCGCCGGTTCGCCGGTCGGGTCCTCGACTTCGGTACCTCGGGGGAGCTGTATCAATCCGCTCTCGTCATGTACGACCGGCAGACGGAGTCGCTGTGGGCGCACTTCACCGGCACCGGGCTCGTCGGCCACTTCGCCGGCGCCGAGCTGGAGCTGATCCCGACCCAGACCGTCAGCTACGGCGAGTGGAAGGCAGCCCACCCCGACGGGCAGGTGCTGACCAGGGCGCTCAACGCCCCCTCGCGCTACCAGGAGCTGTACGGCTCCAACCCGTACGCCGGCTATGACGTGGAAGCGATCGACCCGTTCGGGGCGTTCTTCGTCGGTGAGATCGACCGGACGCTGTTGGCCAAGGCCCGGATCGTCGGCATCGCGGATGAGACCGGTCCGATCGCGGTCCGGTTCGACGACCTCGTCGACAACCCGGTCATCCCGGTGACCGAAGCGGGCCGCAACCTCGTCGTCTTGTTCCGTCCGGGGCTGGCCTCGGCGCTGGACAGTGCCATCATCGAAAACGGACGCGAGGTCGGCCAGAGCGGGGTGTTCGTTCCGGTCGCCAGCGACGGCACGACGCTCACGTTTGCCGCCGACGGCGATGGCTTTGTCGACGCCGAGACCGGGTCGACGTGGAACGTGCTCGGGCAGGCCACCGGAGGTCCGCTCGCCGGTGAGCAGCTCCAGCCGGTGGTCCACACCGACACGTTCTGGTTCGCGTGGGCGACCTACCAGCCCGGTACCGAGATCATCCAGCCCTGACCGCTAGTCAGTCGGAGGAGGCGTTGACGCCCGAGATGATGGCCCGGAGCGACGCCGTCGTGATGTCGCTGTGCATGCCGACGCCCCACAGCTCGCGGTCGTTCGTCTTGAGCTCCATGTAGGTCACGGCCTTGGCGTCGGCTCCCGCCCCGATGGCGTGCTCATGGTAGTCGAGCACCCGGATGTCGAGTCCCCGAGCCTCGTTCAGTGCGTTGACGAACGCTTCGACGGCCCCGCCGCCCTCACCGTCGAGGACGCTGTCCTCACCGTCGATGCGGATCTTGGCCGAAACGGTCGTCCGGTCGGCACCGGCGGCGTTGTGGGTCATGTTGAACGAAACCAGCTCGTAGGGCTTGCTGACCGTCAGATAGTGGTTGCGGAACTCCTCCCAGATCTGCTGACCGGTGATCTCCTTGCCCGTGGTGTCGGTGATCGTCTGGATGACGCGGGTGAATTCGATCTGGAGCCGGCGGGGCAGGTCGAGTTCCTGCTCGGTCTTCAGCAGGTAGGCGACGCCGCCCTTGCCCGACTGCGAGTTGACCCGGATGACGTCCTCGTAGGAGCGCCCGACGTCCTCGGGATCGATCGGCAGGTAAGGAACCTCCCACAGTGTCTGGCCGGTGGCCTCCATCGCCTCGAAGCCTTTTTTGATGGCGTCCTGGTGGGAGCCGGAGAATGCGGTGTAGACGAGGTCGCCGACGTAGGGGTGACGAGGGTGGACCGGCAGCTGGTTGCAGTGCTCGGCCACCCGTCGTAGCTCGTTGATCTCCGACAGCTCGAGCTCGGGGTCGACGCCTTGGCTGAACAGGTTGAGGGCGAGTGTCACGACATCGACATTCCCGGTCCGCTCCCCGTTGCCGAACAGGGTGCCCTCGACCCGGTCGGCACCGGCCATCACGCCGAACTCGGCGGCGGCGACCGCTGTGCCGCGGTCGTTGTGCGGATGGAGCGACAACACGATCGAGTCCCGGTCGCGAATGTTGCGGTGGAACCACTCGATCATGTCGCCGTAGATGTTGGCTGTGCTCATCTCCACCGTGGCCGGGAGGTTGAGGATGACCGGATCCTCGACGGTCGGGGCCCACACGTCCATGACCGCCTCGCAGATTTGCTTGGCGAAGGGTAGCTCGGTGCCGGTGAAGCTCTCCGGGGAGTACTCGTAGCGCACCCTGGTGCCGGCAACTGCCGCCTCGTTGGCTTTGCACCGCTCGGCGCCGTTGACGGCGATGTCGATGATGCCCGCTTCGTCCAGGCCGAAGACAACACGCCGCTGCACGGTCGAGGTGGAGTTGTACAGGTGCACGATGGCCTGCTTGGCCCCGACGATCGACTCATAGGTTCGGTCGATCAGTTCGTCCCGTGACTGGGTGAGGACTTGGATGATCACGTCGTCGGGGATCATGTCGTCTTCGATGATCTGGCGGATGAACTCGAAGTCGGTGTCGGACGCTGCTGGGAAGCCGACCTCGATCTCCTTGAAGCCGACTTCGACCAGCTTCTGGAACATGATCGTCTTGCGCTCGGCGTCCATGGGCTCGATCAGCGCCTGGTTGCCGTCGCGCAGGTCGACGCTGCACCAGAGCGGCGCCTTCGTCGTCACGACGTCGGGCCAGCTCCGGTCGGGAATGGGGATGGGGGGGAAGCTCTGGTATTTCTCGATGGGCATTCGGTTGGGGCTCACTTGGTTCTCCTTGCAGGGCTGGGGCGTGGCTCGTTCGGTCGATCGACCGGGCTCGGTCGGTCCGGAGCGGCGAGAGCGTCCGCCGGTTGCGTGGCACCGGCGGTGTCGTGGACGACCGGCCGGTGAAGGAGACCCGATGGGCCTGCGCTGGGTCCGGCTTGCTCGATCTGCGACTCCGACAGGGGTTACCCGGCGCGCTTGGTTAAGCGGCCGGGCCCAGAAGTCGGAGGTCGAGCAGCAGCATCATCGGCGATGAGCATAGCAGCAGGGATCGACGGCGCGGCGATTCGATCGCCACCGAGGAGCGGATCAGCGGATCTCGCCCCGGGCCACCCGCTCGCTGAAGCGGGAGAGTGCCGACCTGATCTCCGGGTCGACTGCGGTTGCTCGTTTCCGCAAGCTGACCTTGATTCGGAGATAGACGTCGGATTCGCGGTCGCAATGGCCGCAACCGTGGAGATGGTCGAGTACCTGCCGGGCCGTTGCATCGTCGGTCTCGCCATCGAGATAGGACTGGAGCACTTCGAGGACGTCCTCGCAGGACATGCCCCGGCGGAACAGCTTGTGCAGCATCAGCTCCCACCCCCAGCCAGGTCGAGCCCGACCTCTTCGATGTGATGCCGTATGCGCTTACGGGCGCGATGAAGACGGCTCATGACGGTGCCGACCGGCACGCCGAGCACGTCGGCCGCCTCCTGGTAGGCGAGGCCGTTGAGGTCGACGAGCTCGACGACCTCGCGGAACTTCTCCGGCAGCTCCCGATACCCCGCTTCGACCGTCGCATCGAACTCGCCCTCGAGCACGAGCTCCTCGGGGCCCTGGGTCTCCGCGAAGGCGAGCGAGCGCTCGAAGGTTGCGTCGGGATCGTCGAGCAGATCGGGCTTCTTCTTCCTGGCCCGGTTGATGTTCGCGTTCCGCATGATGGTCATCAGCCAGGCCCGAGGGTAGCGACCGTCGAACCGGTCGATCGCCCGGTAGGCCCGCAGCAGCGTGTCCTGGACGAGGTCTTGAGCCTCGACGTCAGAGCGGGTCAGCGACCAGGCGGTCCGGTAGAGCACGTCGAGCTCCGGCAGGACGTAGCGCTCGAACGAGGCATGTGTATCGGTCATCGGAGCCATGAGCGCCACCATCGACTGCAAAACCGTTCGCCACCTTCGACCATTCCCCCATCTTCGCACGGCGGCGCCTAAAACTGGCGAAAGTCGGCAGGCCCTGGTGGCCCGCCGGGCCCGGTATGGTCGCAAACGATGAGCGAGCAGGACTCCGACGCCCAGCCGGTCACGGTCTACGAGGCCGTCGGGGGAGCCGACTTCTTCGTGGCCCTCGTCGAGGACTTCTACTCGGCGGTGGCCGAGGACCCGGCGCTGCGACCGAGCTACCCGGATGACCTGTCCGACGCCAAGCGTTGGCTGGCCCTGTTCCTCATCCAGTACTGGGGCGGGCCGATGACCTACAGCGAGCATCGAGGCCACCCCCGGCTTCGCATGCGGCACGCTCCGTTCGTGATCGGGATGGTCGAGCGCAACGCCTGGCTCGGTCACATGACAACGGCGGTCGGCCGGTCGGGGGCGCCGATCGAGGCCCGCCGATTGCTCGACCAGTACTTCGAGCAAGCGAGCCTGGCGATGATCAACCAACGTCTGTGATTTGCGATCGGCCCCTCAGAACGCAGTGCTGATGCGGGCTGTCGGGCGATGAAAGATAGCGAAATCCTTGACTTTGTGATTCGTTGAGGCTCCACTTTGGCCTGTCTGCCGATTTGGCGGGCTGCATGAAACTAAGGAGTTCGCACATGAACAAGACGGAACTGATCGACCAGATCGCGGAGCGGACTGGTGTTCCCAAGAAGGACGTTGGCGCCGTCATCGATGGTCTCTTCGTCGAGGTCTCCCACGTGGTGGCCAAGGGCAACGACAAGGTGACGATCCCGGGGTTCGTATCGTTCGAGCAGGTCCCCCGCAAGGAGCGCAAGGGCTTCAATCCCCAGACCGGAGAGCCCATCACTATCCCGGCATCGACCGCGGTGAAGGTGACCGCCGGCAACAAGCTCAAGGCCTACGCCAAGGGCACGGACATGCCCCCGAGCTAGCAGATGCAAGCCATGGCAAACGGCGATCGCTCCGGCTTCGTGCCCGCGGCCAACCCCGGCTGCGGGCACGACGGGCGGGTCTGGACCGACTCGTGACGGACGACGAGCTGCCGGCTCCGGCCGAGGTGCTCCCGCACCGCCCCCCGTTTCTGTTCGTCGACTCGCTCCAGCTGCTGGCGCCCGGGGAGCGGGTCGAGGGCTTCTGGCATCTGACCGGTGACGAGTGGTTCTTTCCCGGGCACTTCCCCGACCGCCCGACCCTGCCTGGCGTGCTCATGCTCGAGGCGCTGGCCCAGCTGGGAGCGTGCGCCGTCTTGTCCGATGACCGATACCAGGGCAAGCTCCCCCTGTTCGGCGGCGCCGACAGGGTGAAGTTTCGGCGCCAGGTGGTGCCGGGCGATCGTCTCGACCTGGCGGTGACGATGGACCGCCTCGGTTCCCGGGCCGGACGAGGGAGCGGGGTCGCCAGGGTCGGCGACGAGATCGCCGCTCAGGCCAACCTCACGTTCGTGCTGGTCGACGCCTGAGGTCTCCGGCCGGTGTTGCTCTAGGCGGCCGGCGCGATGACGACCGTGCCGTTGTGGCCGCCGAAGCCGAAGCTGTTCGACAGTGATGGCCCGGGAGTCCACGGACGGGGTCCGCCCCGCACGAGGTCGAGCTCGGGCAGTTCGGGATCCGGCCGTTCCAGGCCGAACGTCGGCGGGATCTGCTGGTGCAGCATCGAAAGCACGACGGCTGCCGCCTCGAGGGCTCCGGCTGCCCCGAGCGCGTGACCGGTCACCCCCTTGGTCGACGTGACCGCCGGGCCGGGCGCACCGAAGACCTTCGCCAGCGCCTCGGCCTCGGCCGCATCGTTGAGCGGCGTCGAGGTGCCGTGGGCGTTGACGTGGACGATGTCGGCGGCAGCGAGGTCCGCATCGGCGATCGCGAGCTCCATGCAGCGCACGGCTCCGGCCCCACCGGGGGAGGGGGCGGTGATGTGATGGGCGTCGGCCGTGCTCGCCGCGCCGAGGAGCAGCGCCAGTACCCGAGCCCCCCTGGCCTGGGCCGACTCCAGCGTCTCGAGCACGAGCACCGCCGCTCCTTCGGCGATGACGAAGCCGTCGCGGCGCTCGTCGAAAGGCATCGACACGCCGGACTTCGACAGCGCGGTCATGTTCCCGAAGCCGGCGAGCGATGTAGGCGTCAGCGGTGCTTCGCTCCCACCGGCCAGGACGGCGTCGCAGCGACCGGTCCTGATGAGCTGGATCGCGTTACCGAGGGAGTGGGTGCCGGCGGCGCAGGCGGTGACGGTCGCTTCGCACGGCCCCCCGAAGCCGTATCGCATCGACACCGCAGCGGCGGCCGCGTTCGGCATCATCATCGGCACGAGAAACGGCGAGACGCGGCGGTCGCCCTTCTCGTGCCGGGTCACGATCTGGGTCTCGTTGGTGCTGATGCCACCGATTCCGGTGCCGATCAACACGCCGATCCGAGCGGGGTCGGCGTCGAGCCCGTCCGACTGGGCGAGGGCCATGTCGGCTGCGGCCAGCGCGTACTGCGTGAACGGATCGGCTCGTCGCGCTTCCTTGGGGTTGGCGAACCAGGGAGAGGGATCCCAATCGGGCACGGCGCGACGATCGCCGTCGGCCGGCTCGGTCAGTAGCCCGGCCCAGAACGCCTCGGCCCCGAGGCCGCACGGAGCGACGACTCCCAGGCCGGTCACGGCGACGGTCGGGGCGGTCATCAGAGCTTGCCCACCACCAAGTCATAGGCAGCACCGACGGTCTCGATGCCCTCCAGCTCCTCTTCCTCGACCGAGACGCCGAACTCCTCCTCCAGGGCCATAACCAGCTCGACGAGGTCGAGGCTGTCGGCGTCGAGATCCTCGGCGAAGCGGGCCTCCCGAGTCACTTGATCGGCCTCGACCGACAGCACCTCGACGGCGCACTTCTTGAACGCCTCGAACTTCTGGTCATCACTCACGTTTGGTCCTCCTCGAACCGCTCGGGCCCGACCATCTCGCCGGGCTACTCAACCTACCTGTGGCGGGATGCCGTCCCGACGTGGCCCGTGGGCCGCCGAGGTCGGTTCCCACCTCGTTCGTCACGCTCCCATGCCCAGCCCGCCGTCGACGGGGATCGTCGCTCCCGTGATGTAACCTGCGGCGTCGCTGACCAAGAACGCGACCGCCGCTGCGACCTCGTCGGGGGTGCCGACGCGGCCGAGGGGGACGGCGTCAGTCATCGTCTCGATGGCCTCGTCACCGAGCGCCGCCAGCATGTCGGTCTCGATCGGGCCCGGGGCGACCAGGTTGACCGTGATCCCCCGCGAGGCGAACTCCCGGGCCAGGGACCGTCCGAGACCAGCCAGCCCGGCCTTCGAGGCGGCGTAGTTGGCCTGCCCGGCCTGGCCGAGGGACCCGACGACAGAGGACATGAGCACGATCCGTCCCCAGCGAGCCTTCATCATCGATTTGAGCGATCGCCTCGTGACCCGGAAGGCGCCGGTGAGATTGGCGTCGACCACCGCTACGAAGTCCTCGGTCTTCATGCGCAGCGCCAGGAGATCGCGGGTGATCCCCGCATTGGCCACCAGGATCTGGACCGGGCCGAGCTCGTTCTCGATCGCCCCGAAGCAGGCATCGACCGACGCGTCGTCGGTGATATCGCACTCATACCAGGCGAGCCCTTCGGGGAGCTCCTCGGGCTTCGTTCGCGACCCGACGGCGGTCAGGTGACCGGCGTCTCGGAGCCGGAGGGCGCAGGCGAGGCCGATTCCCCGGCTGCCGCCGGTGACGAAGGCCACTCGTTGCGGGTCGGTCATCGCGATCGACTCGATCCTCGCTGCCCGTTCAGGCGTTCCAGCGGACCAGCGCGCTGGCCCAAGTCATACCGGCGCCGAAGCCGAGGAACATCACCAGATCGCCGGGCTCGATCCGACCGTTGACCAGGGCGTCGTCGAGGGCGAGCGGAATCGAGGCCGCCGAGGTGTTGCCGGTCCGCTCGAGCACCATGGCCGTCTTGTCCATCGAGAAGCCGAGCTTCTTCCAGGCCGACTCGACGATCCTTATGTTGGCCTGGTGAGGGATGACGAGATCGATGTCGTCCGCTTCGACCCCGGCCTGCTCCATCGTTGCCTTGGCGCTGCGCTGGATCACCTGGACGGCTTGACGGAAGACTTCTTTCCCGTCCATCTGCAGCACGTCGCCGTGGTCGGCGTAGAGGATGTGCACGTAGTTGCCGTTCGAGCCGAGATCCCAGCCGAGCAGTTGACCAGTGCCGGTGTCGTCGCGCTCGACGACGGCGGCCCCTGCTCCGTTCCCGAACAGGATGCCGGTGCCGCGATCGTGGTAGTCGGTGATCCGATCGAGTGACTCGGCTCCGATGACCAGGATCCGCTCCAGTCCCTGGAGGAGCAGGCCGTTGGCGACAACGAGCCCGTAGACCCACCCCGAGCAGGCGGCCTGCACGTCGAACGCACCGCAGTCGAGTCCCAGCTCTCGAGCGACGGCGGGCGCCGTGCCGGGGCACACGTGGTCCGGGCTGGTTGTGGCCAGGATCACCTGGTCGATCGACTGGGCGTCGACGCCGGCGTCGGACAGTGCGCGCTGGGCCGCTTGGGTGGCCAAGCCGGACGTGGAACCGCCGATACGGCGCTCGGCGATGCCGGTCCGCTCCCGGATCCACTCGTCGGTCGTGTCCATCCAGGCGGTCAGGTCCTGATTGGTGAGCACCTTCTCGGGCAGGGCGGCGCCGACGCCCGTGAGCTTCAGGCCCCAAGGGGCGGGCATGGTCATAGACCTCCCACCGTAGTCGCTCTGAGCCATGCGAGGGGCTGTGAGGTCGTCACCCTCTCGCCGGCCAGGGCCAGTAATCCCTGGAGTCGCCCGGCGAAGGCGGACCGGACCTCGGTGCTGCCGACGCTGCCGATGATCTGCCCTCGCTCTATCGAGATGTCGATGTCGAGTCCGGCGCCGGGCTCGAACACACCGCTGGCGGGACTCACCACCAGCCTCTCGATCGCGTACAGCATCTCGCCTTCGTGGACCGCGCCACTCTCCGAGGCGTTTGACAACGCCTCCAGGAGGTTGTCGACCTCGTTGGGCGTGCCAACACTCAGCGCGGTCGCTCCTTTGACCGTTCGCTTTGCCATCCCGGTCAGGATCGTGCCCGGGCCGAGCTCGAGGAACACGGTCGTCCCCGCATCGGCCAGAGCGTGCAGCGTCTGGCGCCACAGCACCGGTGAGGTCAACTGGGCACCGAGCAGACCGGACCACGACTCGCCGTCGATGTGGGCCTGGGCGTCGATGTTGGCGTACACCGGGCGGTTCGCGTCGCGCAGATCGGTATCGCTCAGCGCCTTGCGCAAGCGGTCCCGGGCCGCTGACATGGCCGGCGTGTGGAAGGCTCCGCCGACCTTGATCGGCATGACCCGCTTGGCGCCGAGCTCCTTGGCCGCCGCCCCGGCGGCATCGATCGCGGCCGGGTCGCCGGCGATCACCACCTGGCCGGGTGCGTTGTAGTTCGCCACCCACACGTCGCCGTCGGTGCGTCGACAGGCGAGGTCGACCTTGTCGTCATCGAGCCCCAGGACGGCCGCCATCGTGCCCGGTGCAGTGTCGGCTGCAGCCTGCATGGCATTTCCTCGCTCGGTGACGAGCCGGACGCCGTCGGCGAAGCTGATGACGCCGGAGGCGGTGAGCGCCGAGTACTCGCCCAGGCTGTGCCCGGCGTGGAACGCGGGCTCGACCCCGGTCCGCTCGACTGCGTCGAGCACGATCATGCTCGTGACATAGGTGGCGAGCTGGGAGTTCCGCGTCTGCCTGAGCTCTTCGGCATCGGCGCTGAGCAGCAAGTGCTCGACGTCGCGATCGGACGCCTCGGCGGCTTCGGCCACCAGCTCCCACGACGGATGGTCGGTCCAGGCCTCACCCATGCCGGGTGTCTGGGAGCCCTGGCCGGGGAAGGTAAATGCAATCATCACCGAAGTCACGAACCCTTTGACTCGGCAGGCCGAGAGAAGGTTTCACCCGATTTCGAGATTCGTCCTGGCCGGTGGCGGGCGCAGCCGCTGGTTGTCCGGGCTATCCATCCGCTCTGCCTCGGCCAGCGCGGCTAGCATTGGCCGCTCGCCCGGGTGGCGGAATGGCAGACGCGGCGGACTCAAAATCCGCTGTCCGAAAGGGCGTGTGGGTTCGAATCCCACCCCGGGCACCTCGAAGAACAACGAGATCAAACCAACCACGAGATCGCCGAGCTCGTCAGCTGGGTGATCTCACCTCGCCATCGAACCGGAGTGCTCGGGATGTCACGTGCGTCGATCGAGAGAAAGCTGGCTGCGGTGAGCGAAGAGCTTCGCCTGCTCCGCAGCGAACTGACCGTCATCGACGAGCAACTCCAGCATTTCGTCGACGAGGCCGACGATGCCCGGCTCCGGTCGCTGGTCTCGGAGACGCCGCTGGCGGCAAGCGAGCACCGTGAGGCGGCCAAGGCCGTGGCCGGTATCCGTCGAGACAGGGAGGCGCGAATGAAGAAGGTGGCGAAGCTCGAGTCGAAGCAGGATGCGCTCCTGGACCAGTTGACCCAGGTCGGGTCGGGGTCATGAGCCCCACCCGGGTGGTGTTGGCCGAGGACGAAGCGCTCATCCGGCTCGACCTCCGCGAGAGCCTGGTCGACCTGGGCTACGAGGTCGTCGGGGAGGCAGCCGACGGTGCCGAGGCGCTCACCGTGGTCCGCGAGACCAACCCGGACGTCGTCATCCTCGACGTAATGATGCCGGGAGTCGACGGGCTGACCGCAGCCCGCGAGATCATGACCGACCGCCTGGCTGCGGTGGTGATCCTCACCGCCTACTCCCAGCGGGATCTCGTCGAACAAGCCCGCGACGCCGGGGCGATGGCCTACCTGGTGAAGCCGTACCAGCAGGAGGAGCTCGTCCCGGCGATCGAGCTGGCGGTCGCCCGGTTCCGTGAGCTGGAGGTGTTGGCCAAGGAGGCGGAGTCGTTGTCGGAGCGGCTCGAGACCCGCAAGATCATCGATCGGGCCAAGGGCAAGCTCCAGGACGGTGAAGGCATGACCGAGCAGGCGGCGTTCCGCTTCCTCCAGCAGACCGCGATGTCGCAGCGCACCTCGATGAAGCACATCGCCCAGGCGGTCCTCGACGGCGAGCTCAGGCCCGACACCGAGTCATAGGACGCTCGGGTACTCGACGCCCGGCGGTCTTCGACGGCGAGCCCGGCCCCGACACCGAGTCGCAGCGGCCCCGGCCGACTCCGGAAGTCGTAGAATTGCCCCACGATGCCTACTTTGATGCTCGTCGACGGCAACTCGCTCACCTACCGGGCCTTCCACGCCCTGCCGCAGGATCTGGCGACCTCGAGCGGGCAGGTGACGAACGCCGTCCTGGGGTTCACCTCGATGCTGATCAACCTCGTGCGGGATCACCGGCCTGACGGGGTGGCCGTAGCGTTCGACCGGCCGGAACCGACGTTCCGTCACGAGCAGGTCGACACCTACAAGGCCAATCGGTCGGCCGCCCCCGACATCCTGCGCCAGCAGATGGGAATCGTCCGGGAGATGCTCGACACGCTCAAGCTGCCACAGATCGAGGTTCCCGGCTACGAGGCCGACGACATCCTGGCCACCCTCGCCGAGCGGGCGGCAGCGGAGGGGCTGGAGGTGCTGATCGTCACCGGCGACCGCGACAGCTTCCAGCTCGTGCGCGACCCCCTAGTAAAGGTCATCTACACCAAGCGG
>JAOTYQ010000583.1 GCA_029861725.1 Acidimicrobiia bacterium
CGATCCGGTGGCGACCGGACTAGCCCCCCACCTCGAAACGGTGCCGACCGACCAGTTCGTCAACGACATGTGGGACTCGTACAAGGAGTTCGACACGCCGCAGCCAATGATCGACTACACCGGCCGATGGTTGCTGGAGCATCTCCCTGCGAGCGGCGAGGAGCGCCTCGTCCACAACGATTTCCGCAACGGCAACCTCATGATCACCGAGCACGGGATCACCGGCGTGCTCGATTGGGAGGTCTGCCACATCGGCGATCCTATGCGGGACCTGGGCTGGATCTGCACCAACTCGTGGCGATTCGGTCGTCGGGACCTGCCGGTCGGCGGGTTCGGCACCTATGAGGACCTGTTCGCCGGGTACGAGTCGGTGTCGGGCACGCCGGTGAACCGAGATCACGTTCGGTTCTGGGAGGTGTTCGGGTCGTTCTGGTGGGCCATCGGTTGCCTGAAGATGGCCGACCACTGGCGGCACGGGCCCGACCCGTCGGTCGAGCGGCCCGGCATCGCCCGCCGGACCTCCGAGTGCCAGGTCGATTGTGTGAACCTGCTCATACCGGGTCCTGTCGAACGAGTCGACGGTGTCGGGGCGGCGTCGGGCTCGTCGAGCGACATGCCGTCGATCGAGGAGCTGACCATCAGCGTCCGAGACTTCCTCCGCAACGACGTCATGGCCGAGACCGAAGGGAGGACGAGCTTCATGGCCCGGGTGGCGGCCAACTCGCTCGACATCGTGCTCCGCGAGCTCGACCTCTCCCCCGCCCACCTCGCCGGCGAACGGGCTCGGCTACAGTCGCTGCTCGGCCGCGACGACCCCGACGTCATCGATCTCCGGTGGCAGCTGGTCGAACGACTGAGGTCGGGCTTGGTCGCCCTCGATGATCCCGAGCTCGTCCACCACCTGCGGACGACCGTGGTCAATCAGGTCGCCATCGATCAGCCGTCGTACTCCGGCTACCGAGCCGCTGTCGACGGCTAGCGTCGGCAACGAGCGTCAGGGGCTCGTGCTGGGCTCGGACAAGGGCCTCGACAGACGGAGTCTCAGCCCACGGTCGCCGGTTCGCTCAATCTTGTCGTCATCGGTGTCGCCAGCAGCGGGCGGAGCTCGCCGACCTCTCTGCCGGCCTTGTTGCGGAGCGGTGGCGTGCCCGATGCATCGGCGTCGAGGACATCGAGGTGGCCGAGCACCGCTCGAACCGCAGCTCGTGCCGCCCTCGACGCTCCGTCGGCCACCTTCAGGGCAAGCCCGACGCCCCGCTCGGGGAGCCCGACCATGAAGACGCCCTCCGCACCGGTCTTGAGGACCACCGGCTCGAGGGCCCCATCGGTGACGGCCACCTCGGTGCGATCCGTCCCCGACACCCAGAACGCCCGTTGGGCGGCCTCGACGAGCCGCTCGGCCGCCGCGGCGAGATCGTCGTGCAGGTCGACGGGATCGACGAGTCGGGCCATGGCGAACGCCAGGCGCTCCAGGGGTAGGGCGAACACCGGGATGCCGCAGCCGTCATGGCCCCAAGGGGCCTCGCTGAGGTCGAGTCCGGTCAGCGACCCGATCGCCTCGGTGACGAGCTGCTGGACTTGGGCGGACCGCTCGACGTAGCCGACCGTCCCGTGACCGAGGTGTCGGGCGACGGTCAGGAACCCCGCGTGCTTCCCGGAGCAGCAGTTGTAGATCGGCGACGGCTCACGGCCCGAGGCGTAGAACTCCTTCTTGGCGTCGGTGCCCATCGGGACGTCGGGCCCGCACTCGAGGTCGGCCTCCGAAAGCCCCAGTCGATCGAGCCATCCGAGAACCGCTTTGACGTGCTCGGGCTCGCCGCTGTGGCTGGCGCAGGCCAAAGCCAGCTCGCTCTGGGTGACGGCCAGCGCGTCGGCCGCTCCAGTCGTCACGATCGGAAGGGCCTGGATCGACTTGATGGCCGAGCGGGGGATCGTCGGCCGCTGGCGATCGCCCCAGCTCGACAGCGAGCCGTTTCGGTCGGCGATGACCGCGTGGACGCGGTGCACGCTCTCGACGACGTCACCCCTTCGGACCTCGATGCTGAACCAACCGCCTGCTGGCACCGGGCTGGATCCTTCCTGCTCGCTCCAAGCCTACGTGGTGCTCATCGGCGGGTTCTCATCTGCACCTCAGCGTTGAGCTCGGGCCGGCTCGGTGTGCCCGTGCGATCAGCCCAGGGTCCAGTCGTCGGTTGCGACCGAGTCGGCCAGTGCGTCGAACGTGGTGGCGAGGCCTCGATTCCAGCTCTCGTTGAGCGTCCGGTAGGCCTTCGAATCGCGACCGAACCGCTGAGAGGCGGCCAACGCGAAGTCGTCGTGGCGGTAGAGCGACACGTCGAAGGGCATCCCGACGGTGACGTTCGACTTGGCCGTCGCGTCGAGGGATACGAGGGCCAGCCGGGCGCCGTCGGCTAGCGCCATCGACGGTCGGATCAACCGGTCGAGAATGGGCTTGCCGTACTTGGACTCGCCGATCTGGAGGTACGGCGTCTCGGGCGAGACGGTGATCGCGTTGCCCTCCGGGTAGACGAGGAAGATCCCGGCCCGCTCACCTGCGATCTGCCCACCGAGAATCAGGGTGGCCGAGCCGCTGGCGCCGCTGCGGCGGAGCCCGCGCTCGTGGTGCTCCTGAACGTCGAGGCTGATCTGACCGACGAGATCTGCCGCTTCGAACAGGTGGTCGACGGTATGCAGGCTTGGGCGCCCGTCGTCAGATTCAGCATCGCGTCGAAGCCGGTTGATGATCTCCTGGGTCGTCGAGAGGTTGCCGGCGGTGAGTACGACGAAGAGTCGGTCGGGACCGAGGGCAAAGACATGTGTCTTGCCATAGGTGGTGACATAGTCGGACCCGGCATTGCTCCGGGAATCGGAGGCGAACACGAGGCCATCGTCGAGAGCGAGCGCGAGACAGTACGTCATGCCCAGCAACGAAACCACAGAACGGATCGACCGTCAGCTACTCCAGGAGGTCGTCGAGAGAGCGGGTCCGTTGACGGCCGACGGGGAGGTGGCCGACTACATCCCCGCCCTCGCCGAGGTGGCCCGGGACCGGCTGGCCCTGGCGGTTGCGCCGTTGGCCGGCCGGCCCGAATCGGCGGATCCCGTCCTCGCGGTGGGGGCAGGTGACGAGGCCTTCTCGATCCAGTCGATCTCGAAGATCTTCACGCTGACGTTGGCCATGCAGCGAAACGTGGGCGCTCGCCTCTGGGATCGGGTCGGGCGGGAACCTTCGGGTGATCCGTTCAACTCGATCGTGCTGCTCGAACGGGAGGAGGGGGTGCCCCGGAACCCGTTCATCAACGCGGGTGCGATCCTTGTGGCCGATGTCCTAGCGGGAGCCGGCGATGACCCGATCGGAGCGCTCGTGTCGCTGGTCTCCGAGCTCGCCGGTGCCGACATCGCCGTCGACGAGCGAGTAGCGGCCAGCGAGGCGGCGACCGGCTACCGGAACCGGTCGTTGGCCTACTTGATGCGGAGCTTCGGCAACCTCGTCGGCGAGGTCGAGCACGTACTCGACATCTACTTCCAG
This sequence comes from Acidimicrobiia bacterium, assembly GCA_029861725.1. Lineage (GTDB taxonomy): Bacteria > Actinomycetota > Acidimicrobiia > Acidimicrobiales > SZUA-35 > CADEDH01. Next base: position 3,530 of record JAOTYQ010000583.1, read on the forward strand.
CAGTGCTCGCTGTCGATGACGGCCCGACAACTGGCCCGAGCGACGAGGTATCTGGCCAACGACGGCATCGACCCCAGCACCGGTCGTGCCGTGCTCGACCCGCTCGACGCCCGCCGCATCAACGCGTTGATGCTGATGGCCGGAACCTACGACGCGGCTGGGGCGTTCGCCTACGAGATCGGGATCCCCTGCAAGTCAGGGGTGGGCGGCGGGATCGTGGGGATCGTCCCCGATCAGGTCTCGATCTGCGCTTGGTCACCAGCGCTCGACCAGACCGGCAATTCCTTGGCTGGGCGGGCGATGCTGGCATCGCTCGTTTCGCGATCCGGGCTCAGCGTGTTCTGATCGTCGCTACCGTCGAGGTCGCTCAGCCCTCGGCGACCTGGACCACCATGGTGAGGGTCTCATCGTCGCCACCGCCCTGGTGGATCACTCCAGACGTCGGCGTCGCATCCCGGTAGTTCCGAC
>JAOTYQ010000081.1 GCA_029861725.1 Acidimicrobiia bacterium
CTCAGGGGACTCCACCTCCAGGTACCTCCGGCCGGCGAGGCGAAGTTGGTCCGGTGCACCCGAGGAGCGGTGTTCGATGTGATCGTCGACTGCCGAGCGGGGTCATCCCAGCGTTGGCGTTGGATCGGGGTCGAGCTCACCGCCGAGAATCGGCGGGCGCTCTACGTACCTGCTGGCTTCGCACACGGCTACCAGACACTCACCGACGACACGGAGGTGTTCTACCTGGTCAGCGAGTTCTACACGCCAGGGGCCGAGACCGGCCTGCGCCACTCGGACCCCGATCTCGCCATCGAGTGGCCGCTCCCGGCCCGAGCGGTCTCGTCGAAGGACGACGCCTGGCCGCTACTGTCGGAGATCGACGGAGAAGGGTTCGGTCAGGAACGATGATCATCGTCGACAAGGCGCTGCAACGCCGAGAGGAAGCGGGTGAGCCGGTGCGGCTCGCCGTGACCGGAGCCGGGTTCATCAATCGCGGCATGACCAACAGGGTGGTGAACCACACCCCGGGGATGGAGGTGTCGATCATCGTCAACCGCACGCGGGAGAACGCCATCCGGTGCTTCGCCGAGGCGGGAATCACTGATCCGGTCGAGGTCGGCACCGTCGCCGAGCTGAACGCGGCGATCGAGGCCGGACGGCCCGCCTATACCACCGACTACATGGTCGCCACCCGGTGCGAGCGGATCGACTGCGTCATCGAGGGGACGGGGACGATCGCCTACGCCGCCCCGATCGTCGTCGATGCCATCGAGCACGGCCATCACGTGGTCATGTTGAACGCCGAGCTCGACGGGGTCGTCGGACCGCTGTTCAAGCGCATGGCCGACGCTGCCGGTGTGGTCTACACCGGATGCGACGGCGATCAGCCCGGGGTGCAGATGAACCTGCTTCGATTCGTCGAGGGAATCGGCGCCCGACCGCTCGTGGCCGGCAACATCAAGGGCCTGCTCGACTACTACCGGACACCGGAGACCCAGGCTCGGTTCGCCGCCGAGTGGGGCCAGACCCCCGAGATGGTGACCAGCTTCGCCGACGGGACGAAGATCGCGTTCGAGCAGGCGGTCGTGGCCAACGCCACCGGTTTCACCGTCGCCGAACGGGGCATGATCGGCCCCGAGTTCGACGGCTTCATCGACGACGCTGTCCGGTTCTACGACCTCGACATGCTGGAGGAGAAGGGCGGCATCGTCGACTACATCGTCGGCACGAGGCCGAGCCCTGGTGTCTACGTCTTCGCCGTCCACGACGACCCCCAACAGCACCTCTACCTCAAATACGGCAAGCTCGGCGATGGCCCCCTCTACTCGTTCTACGTGCCATACCATCTCTGCCACTTCGAGGTGCCGAACTCGGCCGCCCGGGCGGTGCTGTTCGACGATGCGACGATCGAGCCGACGCATGGCCCCCAGGTCGACGTGATCGCCATCGCCAAGAGCGACCTCGCTGCCGGCACGACCCTCGACGGCCTCGGTGGTTTCCACACCTATGGCCTCTGCGAGCGCCACGATCTCACCCGGACCGCTGGCCTGCTGCCGATGGGGCTGGCCGAGGGCTGCACCCTGGAGCGAGACGTCGCCAAGGACACGGCGCTGACCTACGCCGATGTGCGGGTACCGGAGGGCCGCCCGATCGACCGCCTCCGGGCGGAGCAGGACGCCGCCTTCCCGCTGCCTCAGCCGGTCTAGACACCCCATTAGGTGCGCCGCGAGCGGCGCCTCGAGTTCCGCTCGGGGGTGCCGCTGAAACCACTCGGCCAAAACTCGGCTCACCCGTCCAGGTTTGATCGGCCCAGCGGAACGAGCACCACGGTCGCGACGGTTACCTCCTGGTAAAGCGGCCTCGATCCCGTGTCGATATCCGGGAATGGCCCGGCGCCTCCCTCAGCATCGTCGGGTCGCCACGGCGGCCCTGTTCATGTGCTTCCTGGTCGCGACGATGCTGTACACGTTCACTCGGCTGGACGAGCCGGAGCCGCAGGAGGCGGCACCAGGGCCGGACCGGACTGTCGAGGTCGTCCCCGTCGGAGCCGGCGTGACCCATACGGTCGGGTCGGTCTCCGATTGGGACCGAGCGGTTCGGCATGCGGGGCCCGGCGATGTGATCCGCATCACCTCCACGATTGGTGCCAGGCTCGCCTACCGCGGCGACAACGACGGGAGCACGGGTGAGGGGGCCGACGGCTCGCCGAGCTCCCCGATCGTCATCACCGCCGATCCAGGTGTCTGGATCGACCCCGGCAACAAGAGCAGCGGGTTCGGAGCCGTCGACATCATCGCAGCCGACCACGTGCATGTGGTCGGCGTCCGGGTACGCAACGCCCAGTTCGGGATCCGATGCATGCAGTGCCGAGGGTCGGCAGGGAACCCGGTCCGCATCGCCCAGAACACCGTCACCCAGATCGGACACGCCGGCATCCACTTCTCGGGCCACTGGAGAGATCACGCCCCAGGCTCGCACGGTCTGATCGAGGGCAACACGATCTCGCACACGGGCAAGACGGCGGCCCGATTCGGTGAGGGAATCTACCTGGGTTATGGATCGGTCGAGTGGATCGACGTGACCTCCGACGTCGTGGTCCGCGGCAACGAGATCTCCTTCACCGGAGCCGAGGGCGTCGACGTCAAGCCCGGCACCCGGAACATCGAGGTTGTCGACAACTCCATCCACGACCTGGCGCCGATCGACGGTGGCGCGATCTCGGCCCACTACGTGAACGCGATCCCGAACCCCCACCCCGGGACCATCGACCGGGTCGTCGTCCGGGGCAACCGGATCTGGAACGTCAACCTGACCGGGACGGCCGGCTCGAACGACTGGGCCATTTGGGTCGGTCACGGTGGCGTCGACATCATCGAGAACGTGGTCTGGGGGCTCCGCAACGACAGCAGCCGCACCCGAGCGGTGCGGGTTCGGGCCACGCAGGCATTCGGTCCCCACCCGATCAGGATCGAGAACAACATCTTCTGGTCCGCCCGTGGCTGGCTGGCCGAGGGACAGCCGTCGGGAGCGGCGAACGTGATCGCCTCATCCAACCGGGGCGTCGACCCTGGTTCGTCGGAGATCGTGGTCGACGCTGCCGCTTTCGCGGGCCCGATACCGCCGCTCGGGTCACCCGGCACGGCCGACAGCGGGGCCGGCCCCGGCTCGGCCTTCGCACTCGCCGGCTCTGCCGCGGCCCCGCCCCCAGGCGGGCCACAACCGTCTCCTGCCCCTGCCCCTGCCCCGAGCGGCAGTCCCGGTGGTGGCCTCCCGCCCTCGCCAGCGCCGACCGAGCCCCCGTCCGCGGCGCCGACCGCAGCCGCTCCGCCCACCCCGAGCGTGCCGGCGCCGGTGCCTCCCCGGGCTCCACAACCGGCCCGACCGACCCAGCAGCCGGCGAGGCCGACCACCTCCCCCGCCACACCGGCAGTACCAGCACCGCCCCCGGTCGCTACACCGGCCGAGCCCGGGGGTGGCTCGCCCGGTCCGCCGACACCGGCCCCCAGGCCCGGGCCGACACCGGCCCCCGGGCCCGGACCAACGGCATCGCCTGGTCCAGCGCGGCCGGTGCCGTCCCCAGGGTCGCCGGACACACCACCCGCCACCGAGCCGAGCGATGTCGCCGGTGGCAGCGGTGCGGCCGACGGGAGCCTGGCCACCGACACGTCGCCAGCCCCTGACGGGGTGGCGGACGACGCCAGCGCCTGGGACCCGTCGCTCCGCTCGACGACCGGCACCGGTGACCGAGCTGGCGTTCAGGCCCTCGACGATCCGACGCCGAGCGACGGACCGGCACCGGTCGATGCGCTCCGGCGTGGGTTGGCAGGGCGGAGCGACGAGCCCGGGGCCAGCGGCACGCAGCGGTCGGACCCCGACGGGCTCACGGCGCCGCCACGGCTCGACGGCACTACCGGTGGCGGTAACACCACGTTCGGCGTTTTCGTCGTCGCCGGGCTCCTCCTGACTGCGATCGGCCTGGCCGTGCGGGCGGCCAGGATCCCCGAGCTGGCCCGCCTTCGCCTCAGTCGTTGAAACCGGAGGCGGTCGCTACCCTTCGGTGGTCGTGACCTGTGCGCCCCTTTTGGGGTCGCCCGACGATCTGAAGAGGCTGAGCTCTGGTGGACATCGCAATCGTGACGGGGTCGGGCGGCCTCATCGGGGCTCAAACCGTTCGTTACTTCTCGGACCAGATGGATCTGGTCGTCGGCGTCGACAACGACATGCGTTCGTACTTCTTCGGGGATGAGGCGTCGACCAGGTGGGCGGTGGACGAGCTCGAGACGAGCCTCGGCAACTACGAGCACCGCGACCTGGACATCAGGGATCGGGCCGGCGTGGCCGAGCTGTTCTCCAGCTTCGGCTCCGACATCGAGCTGGTCGTGCACACCGCCGCCCAGCCGTCGCACGACTGGGCGGCCAAGGAGCCGTTCACCGATTTCGACGTGAACGCCACCGGCACCCTCAATCTGCTCGAAGCGACCCGAAGCTCCGCCCCCGACGCCGTGTTCATCTTCACCTCGACGAACAAGGTGTACGGCGACACGCCGAACCGGCTTCCGCTCGTCGAGCTCGAGCAGCGGTGGGAGCTCGACGCCGACCACCCGTGGCACGAGTGCGGTATTCCCGAGGAGATGTCGCTGGACAACTCGGTGCACAGCCTCTTCGGCGCCTCGAAGGTGGCCGCCGACGTGATGTGCCAGGAGTATGGGCGGTACTTCGGCCTGAAGACCGGGACGTTCCGCGGGGGTTGCCTGACCGGCCCGGGGCACTCAGGTGCCCAGCTGCACGGCTTCCTCGCCTATCTGATGAAGTGCACCGTGACCGGCGAGCCGTACACGGTGTTCGGGTACAAGGGCAAGCAGGTTCGTGACAACATCCACGCCGACGACCTGGTCGGGGCGTTCGACGCGTTCCGTCGCGATCCTCGGCCGGGAGAGGCCTACAACATCGGCGGTGGGCGCGAAGCGAACTGCTCGATGGTCGAGGCGATCCAGCTGTGCCAGGAGATCGCCGGTCGCGAGCTGGACTGGACCTATACCGACGACAACCGCATCGGTGATCACATCTGGTGGATCTCCGACATCAACAAGTTCAAGGACCACTTCCCATCGTTCAAGCTCCAGTACGACCTCCGGGGCATCCTCGAGGACATCCACCGGCATGGGAGGGATCGGTGGCAGGCGTCGTGAACGCGTCCGGCGGCGCGAAGAGCGGGCGGCACCCAGCCACCTACGGCGAGAAGGTCGACCTCTTCGGGGTCGGTATCACCGTCACCGACTACGACGACGCAACCGACAGGATCCTGGAGGCAGCCCGCGCCCGGACGTCCTACGCTGTCTCGGCGCTGGCCGTCCACGGGCTGATGGAGGCCGTCGACGACGAGGAGCTACGCGATCAGGTCAACCGGATCGACCTGGTCACGCCCGACGGGCAGCCGGTCAGATGGGCGATGAACGCGCTGCACCACACCGGCCTCACCGACCGCGTGTACGGGCCGGACCTCACCTGGCTGGTGATCGAGGCAGCGGCCAAGGAAGGTATCGGCATCTACCTGTTCGGGTCGACCGAGGAGACCTGCCTGGCCTTCGCCGAGGAGATCGTTCGTCGCTATCCGACGGTGATCATCTCCGACATCCAACCCGACCGGTTCCGCGATGCGACCGAGATCGAGGATGCGGCCGACACCGCTCGCATCAACAAGTCGAGGGCCGGTCTCGTACTCGTTGGTCGGGGCTGCCCCCGCCAGGAGCGGTGGGTTGCCGCCCACCGGGGCCGGGTCAACGCAGCGATGCTCGCGGTTGGTGCGGCCTTCGACTACGGCGCCGGGACGCTCGGCTCGCCACCGCCCTGGGTACAGCGAGTGGGACTGCAGTGGTTGTACCGACTCGTCCAGGAGCCGAGCCGACTGTGGCGACGGTACCTGGTCACGAACACCAAGTTCGTGGTCCGGTTCGGACGAGCGCTCGCCGGTCGTCTTGCGGCGAGCTGACCGGCCGGTGCTGTCGTGACCTCGGTCGTGTTCGCCATGGAGTGGGTGCCACAATACCGCGCTCCGTTCTACGACGGCCTGCGGCAGCGGCTCGCCTCCGAGGGCATCGAGGTTCGCCTCCTGCACGGCGACCCGCCGGCTAGCCGGGTCAAGCGAGGCGATCAGCAGACGTTGCCGTGGGCGGAGATGATCCCGAACCGCTTCTGGACCGTCTCGGGCCTCGAGGTCACCTGGCAGCCGGTGCTCGGCCGCCTCCGGCGAGCCGATCTGATCGTGCTCCAGCAGGAGACCGGGCTGCTCCTCAACTATCCCGCCCTGGTCCGGGCCCGCCTGGGCGGGACACCGGTGGCACTGTGGGGCCATGGGCAGAACTTCAACCCGCTCGACGCCAACCCCAGAGCGGAGTGGGTCAAGTCCAAGGTCACGCGGCTGGCCGACTGGTTCTTCGCCTATACGGAGAGATCGGCCACGGTGTTCCGATCGATCGGGGCCCCCGACGACCGGATCACCGTCGTCCGGAACTCGATGGACATCGCATCGCTGACGGACCCCAGCGGGACGCCGTCGGCCGAGATCGAGGCTCTCGTCGCCGGACTGCGGGAGCGGAAGGCGCGAGTTGGCTGGATCGTCTCGGCGCTCGACACGTGGAAGCGGGTGCCGATGCTGCTCGACGTGGTCGACACGGTTCGCGAACAGGTTCCGTCGTTCGAGTTCGTTGTCGTTGGAGCCGGAGCCGATGCTGGCGTTCTCGATCTCGCCGCCCGATCGCGCCCGTGGCTGCACGTGGTCGGCCCTCGCTTCGGGCCCGACAAGGCGGCCCTCGGTCGAGTCGCGGAGCTGACGATCCATCCGGGGTTGGCCGGGCTGCACGTGATCGACGCGTTCGCCACCGCGACGCCGATGGTCACCGCCGACATCGAGTACCACAGCCACGAGATCGACTATCTCGACGCGGGCTCCAACGCCGTCGTGCTGCCCGGGGCAGCGACGGTCGCTGACTTCGCCGCCGCCGTGACCGGCCTGCTGGCCGACGACGACGAACTGGCCCGCCTGCAGGAGGGCTGCCGGAAGGCGGCCGAGATCTTCACCCTCGACGCCATGGTCGAGCGGTTTGCCGCTGGCATCGTGGCTGCGCTCGAACGCACCTCGTGACTCTCGCCGATCGACGAGGTGGGGGAGCGGGGGCGGCGCTTCGGCGGCGCCTGACCGACATCGGACCCGAGGGGCTCGGGGGGCGAGCCGGTTGGGCCGGGGTGGTCGAGATCCTCCAGCTCATCAGCTCGGCGCTCGTCTTCTTCGTGCTGGCCCGGCTGATGACCCAGGCCGACGTCGGCGTCATGGGCGCGGTCCTCGGCGTGGCGGTTCCCGTGGCGAGCCTGAGCAGCCTGGGGTCCCACGTCCTCCTGATCAAGCGGGTAGCCCAGGGCGGCAGCGTGACCGATGCCTGGCAGCGGGCGACGTCGGTCGGCGTGATCGGCCCCAGCCTCGGCGCAGCCGTCGCGATCGCACTCCGGCCGGTGATCCTGCCGTCGGTGGACGGCTGGGTCTACGCGCTCCTCATGCTCTCGCAGGTGAGCTTGTTCTGGCTCACCGAGCTCGCCGTCTACCTCGGCAACGGCACCAGACGGCTGAAGGATGCGGCCCAGATCCGGTTTCTCGTCGTCTCATGTCGCCTGCTGGCTCTGGCCATCTTCGCCCTCTTGGGCGACGGGCAGTTGTTGGGCTGGGCGATTGCGTCGTTCGCGTCGTTCGGCATCGGCGCTGCGCTTGCCTTGGGGTATGTCTGGCGGGTGTTCGGAGCGCCGCCGAGCCTGCGCCGCTGGTCGAGGACCGAGGTTCACGAAGGCCTGCCGTTCTCGGTCAACTCGGTGTCGGAGAGCCTCGTCGACGTTTCGGACAAACCGCTCCTGGTTCGCTACGACCACGCGGCCGATGCCGGCATCTACACGGTCGGGGCTCGTATCATCCAGTTCGGCTACCTCCCGATTCGGGTTCTCCTGCGAGCGAGCGATGCCGACTTGTTCGAGGCCGGTCGCAACGGTACCGCGTCCGCGTTGGCGGTGACCCGGTCCCTGCTGAAACCGGGGATCGCGGTCGGCGCCCTCGTCGGCGCCGGCTTCATGGTTCTGGCTCCCGTCGTCCCGCTGGTGGCTGGCCCGGAGTACGTCGACGCCGTCTCGACGGTACGCCTGCTGGCCGTGTTGCCGCTGATCCGGGCCGTGCAGTACCTGATGGGTAACTGCCTGAGCGCGTCGGACCACCAATGGTGGCGGGTCGGGGCGACCTTGGTTGGGGCCGGCCTCAACTTCGGCCTCAACGTCCGACTCCTGCCGACGGGCACGTGGCGGACCGCGGTGTTCACCACGATCGTGAGCGAGATCGCCCTCACCGCCCTACTGACCGCCATCGTTCTGGGCTGGGTTTGGCGGGAGGGAGCTCCAGGACGACACACCACTGGTGCCTGACACGCCGCTAACGCCGACGGGGCGGAGATGCTGAAGCGGGTTCAGCGATGTCGCGACCGGCGCTCCTGCGCGTTCGCGGCCGTCGCCTCCCGAAGGTCGTTCGAGAGCCCGAGCTCCGCCCGGTACATCAGGTGCAGCGACACCGAGAGCACCGCAACCACGAACATCATCCAGCCCATCGGCTCAGCGCTCATCCCCGATTCCGTGATCGACACGAGCAGCGTTGTGGTGAGCAATGCAAGCGGCCACAGCCCCACGGTCCCCGGGACGATCGCGACGATCTTGATCGCCCGAGTGAGCGCCCGGGTGTAGAGGATCAGGAAGAGCACGACGGCGATCATGCCCATCTCCAGCCAGATCTGGAGCAACGCGTTGTGGGCATGGCTCGGATTCCAGAGGTTCTGGATCCAGACCTCGTGGATCGGACTGAAGTAGCCGGCGAACGTGGCGCCGAATCCGTGACCGAGCAGCGGGCGCTCGAGTGCGATGGGGATCAGGTTCTCCCAGAGGGGCACCCGCCCCGTGAGGGTCACATCCTTGTCGAGCCACCGGGCGAGCAGGCCGATGTTGGCGGTTGCGAAGGCCAGGGTGAAGACGGCGCTGCCACCGAGGCTGAGCATGACCGCTCCTCGCAGCGTCTTCCGGCTCCGGAACAGGTGGTAGACCGCCATCAGGCAGGTCGGCCCGAGCGCCGCCACCAGCATCGTCTTCGACTCCGAGCCGAGCAGCAGGGCGATCTGGGCGGCGGCGGTGGGATAGAAGACGAGCCGCCCGGGCCGCCACGCTCTGGCGGCGACCACAAGGGTCGGCAGGCCGAGGGCGGCCGTGTAGCCCAGCGCATTCTTCTGGGAGAACACCCCGGTCCAGCGGCCGGCCGCATCGAGCCCGTACTGCGGCAGGCCGAGGACGAAGAACAGGTTGACGGCTGCGCTGAGGACGAACATCGCGGCGAGGAGCCGGATGATCTGATCGAGTGAGAACCGCATGACCAGGTACGACCCGAACAGGGTGACCGCGACGAACACGATCGAGCGGCGCATCGTCGCCGCCGGATCGGCCGACCAGAACGTGGACGCGAACGTCAGGCCGGCGAACAGGTACAGCGTGGTCTCCAACCGGAACATCGTGATCAGGTGGTCGACGCTGCCGGCGACCCGGGCGAAGGCCAGCCCGATCAACGCCAGCATCACCACCACGAGAAGCGGATTGGAGGTGTCGGCGACCGTCTCGGCCCTCGTCTGGAGCCACACGTTCGGGATCTGGTGGAGGAAGACGAACGTGGTGAGGACGGTCAGGGCCCGTTCGGTGAGACCCGGTTGGGTCAGTGCCGCCGTCGTTCGCGTCGGGACGGCCCGATCGAGCGTCGGCGCCCCGAACGGCGCCGGGGCCTGAACCGGAAGGGTCATCCGCTGGCTCGGCGAGCGTCCGACCGGTAGTAGGCGTACTTGTCGCGGCGGAACAGACCGCCCCGGTCGAACTTCTGGCGGTTCATCACCGCGCCGAGGAGCTTGGAGCCGCTCCGTTCGAGGTCGGCTCGGACCTGCAGCAGGTCGGAGGTCTCGGTGCGCTCGGTGTCGACAACCACGATCACCCCGTCGACGTAGCGAGCGGCGGAGACGGCATCGGCCGTGCTCAGAACCGGGGGCGTGTCGATGACGACGTACTCGACGTCTTCTCGCTCCAGCTCCTTCACCATCTGCTCGAATCGGTCGGAGTTCAGCAGCTCGCCCGGGTTGCTGGGCGGAGTCCCGGAGCGGATGAGCCACAGGTTGTCGATCCCCGGCACCTTCTCCGCGTTGAGCTCGGCGGCTGCCGCGAGATACTCCGACAGACCGGGCCGTGGACCCTCCATGCCGAACAGCTTCTCCAGCGCTGGTCGGCGCAGGTCGGCCGAGACGAGCACGCAACGAGAGCCGTTCTGGGCCAGAGCGATTGCCAGGTTGGCGGCGGTGAGGCTCTTGCCTTCCGCCGGCGAGGCGCTGGTGACGATGATCGAGCTGACGTTGCTTGAGGAATTGAGGAACTGGATCGAGCTCCGGAGGCGGCGGAAAGCCTCCCGAGCAGCCGCGATCCTTGCGGCGCCGCCCGTCGAGAGCATGATGAGGCTGCTCGGTCCGGCCCGGTGGCCGAGTCCGAGGGTGGGGATGGCCCCCATCACCGTCGTGCCGAGCGCCAAGGCGACGTCCTCGGAGTCTCGGGCGGTGGTGTCGAGGCGCTCGAGCAGGAAGGCGGCGACGATGCCCAGGAGGCCACCGAGGAACAGCCCACCGGCGAGGAGCAGGTTGCGCCCGACCCCGTCGGGGCTGGCCGGCGGTGTGGCGTTGCGAAGCACCTCCGCCGCCGGCGACCTCGTATCGAGCGTGCTCTGCGCCCCCCGCTTCGTGGTGTCGAGGTTGCGAATGTTCGTGCCGAGGGTCGACACCTCGCTCCGAAACGAGTTCAGCTGTGCGTCGATCTCGGCGATCTGCCCGGCCCGTGCGTCGCTCGGGTCCTGGTTGGTGGCAACGTCGACCCGTTCGGCCTGCAGCTCGTCGATCGCCACCTGGAGCGTGCCGATCTCGGCCTGTAGGGCGGCTGCTTGCTCATCGGAGCTGGAAATCGTCGTCTGGTAGAACGCGATCGCTGCGCTCTCCCGCTGGGTCACGTAGTTGACGGCAAACGCGTTGGCCGCCGTGGCTGCCGCCTGCTGATCGATCGACGTGTACGAGACCTGCATGACGTCCGACGCCGGCCGGAACTCGATGTCGAGGTTCTTGAGGAGCGCCTCGGCGGTCGTGTCGAGACCGAGCTCGGCGATCACGGCGCTCGCGGTCGTGTTGGACGCCAGGATCTCACGCTCCCGTTCGAGGTTCGGGCTCACCAGCCGTGCATCGACAGCGCCGACCGGCGTGGGACTGATCGCCACGACCGAGGTGGCCGTATAGGTAGGGGTCTGGGCCGATGCGAACAGAAACGCCAAGGCCACGCCGAGGAGCGTCAGCGCGATCACTACCCATTTGTGGCGCCGAATGGCCCGGAGGTAGTCCTCCAGCCGTGCCGCCTCGGGAGCGGAGCTGGCTGTCTGGTACATCATCGGCAGCGCACTCCTATCAGCGATCGTAGGGAGATCGGGTCGGCGGCACGATCGACCATGCTATCCCTGCCATCGCTACGACCGGTGATAGCTGACCCCACCACGCCGGGCCAGTCCCTGGAAGCTGCCGATCCCTCGTGACGCGATGACGAGCCCTCGCACTGCACGGGCCGAGTCTAAGGTCAGGGCACCGGCGGAGGCGGTCATCGCACCCTGAGCGAAGCGGGCAATACCGCGACCGGCGATGAGGAAGCGACGAGCCAGCCCGGGGTGGTGGGCGGTCTCGATGCGCACCCAGTTGGCGGTCGAGCTCCGCTCTCGGGTGGTGACCCACCGCACGATGGTTCGCTCTGGTCCGACGTGCTCCTCGACGATCGCAGTAGCGCTCCACGCGAGCCGGAGTCCTGCCAGCCGGGCCGCCCACGAGAAGGCTACGTCCTCGCCGCCGCTGGCGGCGTAGGCGGGATCGAAGCGAAGGCCCTCTCGCCGGATGGCACCCAGGTCGATCGCGAGATTGCCCGAGCGCAGCCACGGCTGAGCGGCGCCGTCGTCCGGCTCCGGTCGGTCGAAGAGCGCCCCGATCCACCCTGGCGGGTCGGCGGTGAAGATCGTGCGGACCGGTCCGCCGACCAGTGCCGCTCCCGTCGCCGACATCGTCGCCAACAACCCACCGGGCCAGCCGGGCCCGGCGCTCTCGTCGTCGTCGATGAACACCAGCACCCGACCCCTGGCCTCGTCGAGTGCCCGATTGCGAGCTGCGGCCAGCCCGGGTTCCGGCTCGTGGTAGTAGACCAGCGGGAGCGGGTGGCCCGCCGCCCGGACCTCCTCGACGATCGCCTCTGCCGATGGGTGGCGATCGTTGTCGATGATGATGACGTCATCGATCCGCCATGGGGGTGCAACAGTGCGAACGACCGAATCGTCGATGCTCGCGAGCGTCCGACGAAGCCCCTCCGGCCGCTGGTAGGTCAGGATACCCAGCGTCACGGCGCACCTCGATCGGTCGTTCGCCTGCGGGTGCTCGAAAGGCGCTCCAGAAGCCAAGATTCCCTGCCCTATCGTTGGATCAAGACGGCGGCAACCGGGTGATTTGCTCACCCTCGATATGTGTCAGTCCAACGACGGGATGGACTACGGTGCCAACGCTATGGGGCTGGAGGTCGACGGCGACCAGTGGTGAACCTCAAATCGATTGTGATCACGGCTCCGGAACGTCCGAGCCGTCGGGCTGCGCCCGTGCTCCTCGTGCCGCGAGTGACCACCTACAACCGGTGGTTCAAGCGACCCGTCGATGTCGTGCTCGCCCTGCTGATCGCAATCGTGCTGGCGCCCCTGCTCCTCGTGATCGCCTTGTCGATTCCGGTGATGCTAGGTCCTGGAGGTGTCGTCTACCGTCAGGAGCGGATCGGACGGGATGGTCGCGTCTTCACGATCTACAAGTTCCGCTCGATGCTGCGTGACCGGCGGGTGGCCAACAGCCCGACCTACATCGGCCCGGAGCGGCGCACGAACCACAAGTGCCAGAACGACCCCCGGCACACGCCCTACGGGCGGTTCCTCAGGGCGACCAGCCTCGACGAGCTCCCGCAGCTCCTGAACATCATCAAGGGTGAGATGAGCATGGTCGGGCCCCGTCCCGAGCTCACTGCGGTGGCCAAGGAAGAAGGGTTCGCCAACCACCCCCGGCACCTCACCCGGCCGGGGCTGACCGGAGCGTTCCAGGTCTCGCGGCTCCGCTCATCGAACCGCATTTCTGCCGGATTGCATCTCGATATCGACTACGTTGTCGATGTGCGCTTCTCTGATGACGTGAAGATCCTGGCCCGCACGCTCCTCATCCCGTTCCTGCGGCGGGGGAGTTGAACGGCAGACCCGAACCGCATCGGATCCTGTTCGTCTGCACGGCCAACATCTGTCGAAGTCCGGCGGCAGAGGGGCTGGCACGGATGCGATTCGGTGAGCGGGAGGCGCTCTTTCGCTCGGCCGGGTTCCTCGAGCCTGGACGCGAGTGCCCGCCTCCGTTGCTCCAGACCCTCGAAGAGTGGGGGGTCGATGCCGCCGGGCATCGGAGCTATCGGCTCGATCCCGCCAGCCTGCAGGCAGCCGACCTGGTCCTCACGATGGAGGGGGAGCACGTGCAACGGGCGACACTTCTCCATCACGACGCGTTTCGCAAGATCCTCCCGCTCAAGGAGGCGGCCGAGCGGCTGGCCCGGCGCCGCACCGGACCGGCGGTGCTGGCGGATTTCCTGGCCGAGGTGAACAGCGACCGCGATCCTGCGTCGTACCTGTCGGGCCGGTGGGACGTCGCCGATCCCTACGGTCGCAAGCTGAAAGACTATCGCACCGCGGTCGACGAGATCGCAGCCCTGGTCGGCGACGTCATCCCTCGGCTGAGCTGACCGGCCAGACCAGGGTCCGGCTCAGGTGGTAGCCGGTCGCGAGCGTCACCACGACGCCCCCGGTGGCCAGCGCGAACATGGCCAGCAGCCCAACCCCCGACGCCGGGACGGCGAACACGTCCTCGACCAGCGATGCGACGCCGAGCTGGGCCAGAACCGGGGTGAGGGCGGCGAGCTGGAAGCGGGCGAGGCGACCGAGCCCCGAGAACGGGGCGCTCCGATCGCGCCGGAACGTGATCAGGTGATGACCCCAGTACTCGCCAAGCAGGGCGACCCCCAGCGCGGCGACCTGCAGTGCGCCCCCACGGCCGAGCCCGGTGAGCAGCGACCACAGGCTGACTCTGACGCTGAGAGCGGCCACCGCCACCACGATGTAGTCGACGAACCGGCGGGTGTGCCACCGCCCGACGGCCAGCTCGAGGACCGCAAGCAGGTAGGCGACGACGACGCGGCCCGTCAGCTTCGTCTCTCCCCGCCGTCTCGAACGGAACCGGTAGCCGACCTCGGTCACCCGTGGCCGGGGGCCGTTGGCCAGGAGGTCGAGGAGGATCTTGAACCCCCGAGGGTTGATGGCGGGCCGCACGGCCTCATAGCGGGCTCGCGACACGGCGAAGTACCCGCTCATGGGATCGGAGACCCGGACCCCTAGCGCGCCTCGGGCCAGCTGAGCCCCGACGAACGACATCACTCGACGGATCGGGCCGAAGTCGCCGTAGCTGCCTCCGGGGGCTCGGCGGGACCCGAGACACACCTCGGCCCGGCCCCCGAGGACGGCATCGACGATCGTCGGGAGGGCAGCCTCGTCGTGTTGCAGGTCTGCGTCGAGCACCGCCAGAGCCTCACCATCGGCGGCGTCCATGCCCTCCAGAACC
>JAOTYQ010000584.1 GCA_029861725.1 Acidimicrobiia bacterium
GCAACCCTGACGGAACAGCCCGATAGGTTCGGACGACCGCTGTCGAGCCCAGAGGAGTTGCGTGACAAAGGGGAAGGAACAACCTCGACGAGCCCGAGCTCAGCTCCGAACCGAGATCCGCAACCTGGGCGGGCCCGGCGGTACGGGGCCGGCGACGATGGTGCCCGCCGGCCTCCGCCACGGCATGCGCGCCTTTCGCGTTCGGGACTTCCGGATCTTCTTCGCTGGAGCATTGCTGTCGAACTCAGGCAACTGGCTGCAGAACATCGCCGTGCCGTTCGTCTTGTTCGAGTTGACCGGAAGGTCGATATGGGTCGGCCTCGCCGGGTTCGCCCAGTTCATTCCCGCCTTCTTGCTCGGCCCGGTTGGCGGAGCGCTCGCTGATCGGCACGACCGCCGAGCAGTGCTCCTCACCTGTCAGGGGCTCATGGCAGTCGCGGCGTTCCTGCTCTGGGGCACGTGGGCCATTGGGTGGCGAAGCCCCTGGTTGGTGCTCGCACTAACCGCAGCCACGGGGGTCTTCAGTGGACTCATGGTCCCGAGCTGGCAGGCGTTCGTCCCGTCGCTCGTCCGACGCCAGGATCTCCCATCAGCGATCACGTTGAACTCCACGCAATTCAACGCCTCGCGAGCCGTCGGCCCGGCCCTTGCTGGTGTCCTCCTGGCAACTGGAGGGCCCGGTCTCGCGTTCTTCCTCAATGGCGCCTCCTTCGTCGCAGTGATCGCCGCGCTGTGGATCGTCCGGCCGCAGCGTGCGACCCCCTCCCCAGGCCGAAACGAGAGCATCATCGATGGGTTCCGGTCCGCGATCCAGTACATCCGCACCCGCACTGCGATCCTGGTCGGCATCGTCTGCGCCATGCTGGTCGGCTTCTTCGGGAACCCGGTCACACAGTTCACCGTTGTCTTCGCCGAGCGCGTCTACGCTGCCGGCCCTCGCGTTCTCGGGGTCCTCGCCGCCGCAATCGGCATCGGTGCCATAGCAATCGCTCCGATGCTGTCCATCTGGGACAGCACGCTCGACCGCTCCACGGTCGTCCGGTACGGGTTACCCGGCTACGCGGTCGCGATCACGGTGTTCGGCCTCGCGCCGAGCTGGCCGCTGGGACTGGCAGCGCTGGCCCTCAGCGGCGCAGGATTCCTCGTGGTGGTGGCCAGCACCAACACGGCGCTCCAGCTAACCGTCGCTGACAACATGCGGGGTCGGGTCATCTCGATTCGCGTGATGGGCTTCACCCTGGCGTTCCCGCTCGGCTCCTTGGTGCAGGGGGCGCTCGCCGACCTCATCGGTCCGCGTGCGACCGTCACCGGCGCCGGCCTCACCCTGCTCGGATTCTCGGCGTATCTCGCAGCGAAGCCCGCGTTGCTCGCAACCCTCGATCGCACCGATGACACGCCCGATCGAGTCCTCCGATGAGGCTTCTCGACCGCTCGGCTTAACGTTGGCGCCGACAGCGGAAGTCGCGGAGACAAGCGCTCTCACTCTGCGCCTGGGTCCGGCGCGTGATCGAGAGGCCGCATCCGCTGTCGACGCCCTGAACAGCCGGCAAAGCGAACGTGTCTTCGCTCCCCTAGCGTGCTCGTGGTTCGCTTTTGGTCAAGATGCCTCGGACCGACTGTGCAGCGGATTCGAGCAGGCGACCGACAGTAGCGGTCACGTCCTCATCAAGATCGCCTTTCCACTCATCCATGTAGATCTTCTTCATTTCGACTGCTATGGCGCACCCGCTGCTGCCGTATCGAGCATTGATCCACCTGCTCATGTTTCCGCCGGTGAACTTCACATTCGCTCGTACGTCGAGGTTGCCGTCGAAGAACGGGAGATCGCGCATTGTTGAGGTGAAGGCGTCCACAACGTCGCCCCACGGGTCGGGGTCGATCGACGCCGTTCCGAGGTTGACCTCCGGATTGAGCTCTGGGTCATCGACCGGGGCCTCGGGCCCCCGTCGACGATGGTTGTAGGAGTGCAGGTCGAGGACCACGACGTGGCCGTGGGTCGCGATGATCTCGTCGCACAGTGCGCCGATTTCTGCGTAGAACCGGTCGTAGAGCTCCAACGACCGGGCGATGATGTCGTCGCCAGGGGTGGTCTTCCAGATCTCGAGACCCCACGCGTCATCCGGAACGATGTAGACCGCTTTCTCTCGCGGCCGATTCAGGTCGACCTCGAATCGTGATCGATTCACAACGATCGAGTTCTTGGCGATGCCGACCCAATGGTCGGTATAGGGGTCTTCTTCGCGACGTCGGTCGGTATCCGGGAGCTGGATGGCCTCGGCGATCTCGTTCCGCAGGTCGTGGCCTGCGTGGATGGCTGTGGCAACGATCGGGTCGTCTCCAGTCGCAATGGTCCATGGTTCGTCGTTCACAGCGTGTTCATCTCCGCGTTGTTGAAGTTGCGACGGTAGAAACTCATATAGCTCACCTTTCGCTCCAAGGCGTGAATGACCGCTTCGCTGAAGTTCACACCCTCGAGCTTCTGCGATGATCCGAGCCCTCCCGGACTGAAGACGTTGATCTCCATTAGCTTGTCGCCCACGATGTCAAGACCGACAAGGAACATTCCGTCCTGAACCAGTTTGGGCCGTACGATCTCCGCTAATGTGAAGGCCTCCTCGGTCAGCTCGGCCTTGGCCAGCGCGCCGCCGGCGTGAAGATTCGAGCGCATGTCACCACCCTGGCGAACGCGGCGAAACGCAGCGTACCGACCCTTGTGGCGGAGCGGGACACCATTCATCAGGAACAGCCTCGTGTCACCGTTCTCGGCGTCGGGAAGGTACTCCTGCACGATGATGTGGCCATCCCGTGCAACGGCGTCAATCATCTGGTTCAGGTTCGATGCGTCATCGGCGCGCACGAGAAACACTCCCTCGCCGCCCGAGCCCTGCAACGGTTTGATGACCGCTCTGCCCTCGTCCTTCACGAAGGCCTTGATCGAGTCGCGGTCTCGAGTGATGAGCGTTCGAGGGCGAACCTCCTCCGGGAACAGCTGGAAGTACATCTTGTTCTCCGCCTTGGCCAGCCCATTGGGGTCGTTGAGAACGATCACTCCATGCCGCATCGCGACACGGCCGAAGTCAACCGCCGCTGTCTTGGCCCACTCCCGTTTGCCTTTCTCGTCGGATGGGACGTTCCTCAGAAAGAGCACATCGAGATCGTCCACGGTGACTCGGTCTCGAATCGCCTTGTTACCTCGGAGATCACGCAGGTAGGCGTTGCCATCCTTGTAGCGCTCCCGCGAGGGTCTCGTAGCAACCGCTTTGACCAACTCGTCAGGATCATACGAGAGGTCACCGACGTTGATCGTCCATGCCTCGTGGCCCCGGTTGGTCGCAGCGACACACAACCGTGTCGTCGTGAAACCCGCCTCCTCCGTCGCTAGGTCATTGACAACAAATCCGAACCGCATACTGGCTCCAATCACGTTCTTCAGGGTTCAGGGATCGGGTTCTGAGACCGGCACCGTTGCCGGACACCGGGCCGACGACTCCGGTGGACTGCCGAGAAGCTCGTTGCATCGGCCCCGGTGCGGTCTGCAGGTCGGAAGTCACCTGTACCAGGATCTGGCGTTCGTGTTCTCGGTAACGGCGTCCGAGTGGTGTTCGAAGCAAGCCGTCGGCGCAGTCTATCGGCCGCTCGAAGGGCCGACCGTTGTCGCTCGCCTGACATGGCCGTAGTGCCTCATATGAGTTCGGGCTCATGCTGGATCGACAAGCCTGGTGAGGTCGGTTCCGGATCGGAGTCGCTCGATCCGGTAGTGGGAGTCCGGATGGTCCAGGAATCGTGGTCGCAGCGGGGGCGGGTGAAGAACCTCTCGTCGCTGCAACTCCTCGACGACTCCCGTGTGTGCAGGCGCGATCTTCCCGACGAGCAGGGTCTCGAGGCGGCCTCCCTGGCCAACGTAGTCGACGATCCCCTGCAGACCTCGAAGATAGGCGGCGTCTTTGACGAAACCCCCTCCGCGATCGACGCGCATG
>JAOTYQ010000082.1 GCA_029861725.1 Acidimicrobiia bacterium
GTCGGCGGTACCTGCGTCATCGGTTTCTGTCATGTCGGAGCCCGATTCGGTCCGAGCACCAGCCGCTCAGCCAGCCCGATGAGTAGGAACACGAAGATCCCGAGCGCGGCCGCCCCGAGGACGGCGCCGTAGAGCCGCTCCGGTCCGGTCGTGTAGCGCTGGGCCTCGAGCAGGATCCGGCGGCCCAGCCCACCGGCGACCCCGGCGGATATCTCCCCGACGATCGCACCAACGACGCTGGCGGTGGCCGCGATCTTGAACGCCGAGAACAGGTACGGCAGGGAGGCCGGGAACCGGAGCCTGATCAGGGTCTGCCACCACGACGCGGCGTAGGAGGCGAGGAGCTCGAGGTCCTCCGGGCTGGGCGACTTGAGCCCCCGGAGGCCGTTGACCGCCACCGGGAAGAACGTGAGGTAGGTGGCGATGAGCGACACCGACATCCAGTCCTGCCACTCCCAAGGCAGGGAGTCGAAGTTCTTGCGGCCCCAGATGACGATGATCGGGGCGATGGCGATCAGAGGGATCGTCTGCGAGGCGACGACATAGGGCAGGAAGCCCTCCTCCAACCACCGGGACCGGGCGAGGACCGCGGCGATCACCAGGCCGGCGACGACGCCAACCGCGAACCCGACGAACGCTTCCCGGAAGGTGAACAGCGCTTCACCGGCGAGGAACCGGGCGAAGGTCTGCTCCTCCCCTCGCGGCGTCTCACCGAGACCCGTGACGATGTCGGTCAGCGGCGGCATGTTCAGGTCGTCGGAGCGGGGCAGGATCGAGCCGATGAGCGGCCAGTCGGTCTGGGCGTCGTCGATCGCCGATCCGAACGCCTTGTAGCCGGTATAGGCGCCGCAGGCCACGGCGATGAACACCGCGAACACGACGACCTGTCGCACCGCCCGACCGACGTCGGCCCCCACATCGGCCCGGTCCGTCGAAGCTCCGGTCGCGGTTCCGGCCAAGCGCACCCGCCCTCAGCCGAATGCCGGGATGATCCGCTGACCGTAGGCGCTCAGCGTTTCATCCTTCTGGTCGTGCATGAGGTAGATGGCGAACTGGTCGACGCCGAGGTCGCGGAGCTCCTCCAGCCGAGCCAGATGGTTGGCTTCGTCACCGAGGATGCAGAACCGATCGATGATCTCGTCTGGCACGAAATCGGTGTGCTCGTGACCGGCCTTGCCATGGCCCGAGTAGTCGTAGCCCTCCCGGCCCCGGATGTAGTCGGTCAGCGCCTGGGGGACGGCATCGCCGGTGTCGCCGTAGCGGTCGACGAGGTCGGCGACGTGGTTGCCGACCATGCCGCCGAACCAGCGGCACTGGTCTCGCTGGTGAGCGAGATCCGACCCGACGTAGGCGGGGGCGGCCACGCAGATGTAGAGCGAGTCGGGGTCGCGGCCGGCCTCGGCCGCCGCCTTCCGCACCGCATCGATCGTCCAAGCTGCGATCTGAGGATCGGCGAGCTGGAGGATGAACCCGTCGGTCTCGCTGCCGCACAGTTGCAGCGCCCTCGGCCCGTAGGCTGCCATCAGCATCTTCAGTTCGGAGCGGGACGCCCACGGGAGCTGCTGCTCGGTGCCGTTGTAGAGGACCTTCTCACCCTCGGCCAGGCCCTTGATGACCCGCATCGCCTCGCTCAGGGTCGATAACTTGGCCGGGGTGTGGCCGAGCACCCGCATCGCCGAGTCACCCCGGCCGATCCCGCAGATCGTCCGGTTGCCGAACATGTCGTTGAGGGTGGCGAACAGCGAGCCGGTGACGGTCCAGTCCCGGGTTCCGGGATTGGTCACCATCGGTCCGACGGTCATCCGGTTGGTGGCAGAGAGCATTTGACTGTAGATGACATACGGCTCCTGCCAGAGCACGTGGCTGTCGAAGGTCCAGCCGTAGGAGAAGCCGAGCGTTTCGGCCCGTCGGGCCAGCTCGACCACCCGCCACGCCGGGGGGTCGGTCTGCAGAACAACGCCGAAATCCACGGCTATGGCCCTCCTCGCTGCATCGATCCTCGCTCGCTCACGGGCCGGCCTCGCTCACAGCAGGTACTGCGACAGACCCCGTCGCAGATACTGCCCGTCGCCCTTGGTTCCGTGATAGGCATCGTCGGCGATGATCGTGCGGCCCTTGCTGATGACCCTGTCGACCTTCCCGTCGATCTTGGTGCCCTCGTAGGCGGAGTAGTCCATGTTCATGTGGTGGGTCTCGACCGAGATCGTCGTGGTCGCCTTCGGATCGTAGATGACGATGTCGGCGTCGGCTCCCGGCTCGATCACGCCCTTGCGGCCGTAGAGGCCGAACATGCGGGCCGGGGTGGTCGAGCACAGCTCGACCCAGCGGGGTAGCGACAGCTCCCCCGCCACGACCCCTTGGTACATGAGGTCCATGCGGTGCTCGACGCCTCCGATCCCGTTGGGGATGGCTCGGAAATCGTCGAGGCCGAGCTCCTTCTGGTCCTTCATGCAGAACGGGCAGTGGTCGGTGGCGACGACGCTGAGGTCGTTGGTTCGCAGCCCCTGCCACAGATCCCGGTGGTGGTGCTCGTGCTTCGAGCGCAGCGGGGTCGAGCACACGTAGCCGGCGCCGGCGAAGCCAGGGGCGCCGAGGTGATCCTCGAGGTTCAGGTAGAGGTACTGGGGGCAGGTCTCGGCGAAGACGTTGCGGCCCTCGTTGCGGGCGTTGGCCACCGCCTCGAGCGCCTGGGAGGCCGAGAGGTGAACGATGTAGAGCGGGGCCTCGGCCACCTTGGCCAGTTGGATCGCCCGGTAGGTGGCCTCACCCTCCAGCTCGGCTCGGCGCACGTAGCCGTGGTGGATTGGGGCGGTCTCCCCCCGGCTGACCGCCTGCTCGGCGAGCACGTCGATGGCGATGCCGTTCTCGGCGTGCATCATGATCATCGCGCCGTTGCCGTTGGCCTTCTGCATCGCCCGCAGGATCTGACCGTCGTCGGCGTAGAACACTCCGGGGTAGGCCATGAACAGCTTGAAGCTCGTGATGCCCTCGTCGACGAGGACGTCCATCAGCTTCAGCGACGCGTCGTCGACGCCGCCGACGATCATGTGGAATCCGTAGTCGATCGCGCACTGGCCGTCGGCCTTGCCCTGCCACTCGTCGAGACAGGCCCTGACGTCCTGGCCGTAGCTCTGGACGGCGAAGTCGATGATCGTCGTCGTGCCGCCCCAGGCCGCGGCCTGGGTGCCGGTCTCGAACGTGTCGGAGGCGTAGGTGCCACCGAACGGGAGCTCCATGTGGGTGTGGGCGTCGATCCCTCCGGGGACGACCAGCTTGCCGCTGGCGTCGAGCACGGTGTCGGCCCCGCCCTCGGCCGAGGTTGCGAGGTCGCTGCCCGGAGCGAGCAGCGCGACGACCGTGTCGTCGTCGACGAGCACCTCGGTTTCCGACGTGCCGGTCGCGCTCACCACCGTCCCGCCCTTGATCAACATGGTCATCGCTTGGTTGCCTCGCTGTCTGGTCGTTGGGGCTGTTTCAGGCCTCGGTGAGGGGCCCGTACATGTCGGGCCGTCGATCGCGGTAGAACGCCCACTGGGCCCTGACCTCGTCGATCGCGTCGAGGTCGAGATCGCGGATCACCAGCTCCTCGTCCTGGTCGGACGCGGCGCCGTCGACGATCTGGCCTCTCGGGTTGGCGAAGTACGAGCTGCCGTAGAAGTCGTTGTCGCCCAAGGGCTCGACCCCCACCCGATTGATCGCCCCGACGTAGTACATGTTGGCTGCGGCCGAGGCGGTCTGCTCGAGCTGCCACAGGTACGACGACAGGCCACGGCTCGTGGCCGACGGGTTGAACACGATCTGCGCGCCGTGAAGGCCGAGCGCCCGCCACCCCTCCGGGAAGTGACGGTCGTAGCAGATGTACACCCCGACCCGGCCGACGGCGGTCTCGAAGACCGGGAAGCCGAGGTTGCCGGGGCGGAAGTAGAACTTCTCCCAGAAGCCCTTCACCTGGGGGATGTGGGTCTTGCGGTACTTGCCGAGGTAGGTGCCGTCGGCGTCGATCACCGCCGCGGTGTTGTACAGGATGCCTGGCTGTTCCTCCTCGTACATCGGGAGGACGAGCACCATGCCGTGGCGCTCGGCCAGCTCCTGGAACCGCTTCGTGGTCGGACCGTCGGGAACGGCCTCGGCGTAGCTGTAGTACTGATCGTCCTGGACCTGGCAGAAATAGGGGCCGTAGAACAGCTCCTGAAAGCACATCGCCTGAGCCCCGGCCTCGGCCGCCTCGGCCAGGTACTTCTCGTGCAGCTCGATCATCGAGTCCTTGTCGCCGGTCCAGGCGGTCTGAACGATGGCCGCTTTCACGATGTTGCTCATTCCGGTCTCCTGTCGTGCCGTTGGCCGAACCGATCGCTGAGGGTGAACCGAACCTATCTGAGGTCCCCTGGCCCGACAAGGTTTCGAAACCTGCCGGTAACAGGGTTCGGAAGCGGCACTGCGGTGGATCCGAGAGGTGCCGGTGACATCCTGTGGCGATGGCCGACCAGCACCACACGTTCGACTCGCTGTTCACGGTGCTGCAGAGCCGGGCGGTCGAGCGCCCGGCCGGGTCGGCGACGGTGGCGGCCCTCGACGCCGGCACCCACGCCATCGGCAAGAAGGTGCTCGAAGAGGCTGGCGAGGTGTGGCTGGCGGCCGAGCACGGAACCGACGACGAGCTCGCCGAGGAGCTGTCGCAGCTCCTCTACTGGATGCAGGTGACGATGCTCGACCGGGGCCTCACCCCCCTCGACGTGTACCGGTACCTCTGATCGTGATCGGCCGCCCGCCGGCGACCGATCGGCGCTCAGCCGCCCTCCCGCAGGTGGTCGAGCACGGTGGAGCCGGTATAGGCGGTGCGATGCCGGCCGCGGCGCTGCAGCTCGGGAACCACGAGGTCCACGAACTCCTCGATCGCCCCGGGGCAGTAGATCGGTGACAGCATGAAACCGTCGCCGCCGACCTCGTCGAAGAACGCCTCGAGCTGGTCGGCCACCGACGACGGGGTGCCGACGAGCTGGGGCAGCCCCACGCTCTGCCCGTGGCGCTGGGCCACCTCGGCAACGGTGTACGAGCCGCCGTCGGGCCGCAGGTAGCGGGTGCGCATGCGCTGGAGCTCTGGATCGGTCCGGTCGGCGATCGGTTCGTACGGGTCGAGGGTCGAAAGGTCGAAGTCGAGGTGGGCCGAGAGGATCGTGAGGCCGGCGTCGACCTCGACCAAGGCGTTGTGCTCGTCCTGCCTCTCGACGGCCTCCGCTTCGGTCGAGCCGAGGATCGGCTGGACGCCGAACAGCACCCGGCAGTGCTCGGGGTTGCGACCGGCGTCGGACACTCGGTCCTTGATGTCGGCGAAGTATGCGGCGGCATCGACCGCCCGCGGTTGGATGGCGAACAACGCATCGGCGTACCGAGCGGCGAAATCGCGGCCTTTGTCCGATGTCCCGGCCTGGAGGATGGCGGGGCCGCCGAAGGGCGAGCGAACGACGTTGAGCGGCCCTCGGGAGGCGTAGTACCGGCCGCGGTGCTCGATACGGCGGACCTTGGACGCATCGGCGAACTGCGGCGCCCCCCGATCGGCGACCACGGCGTCGAGGTCCCAGCTACTCCACAGCTTGCGGCACACCTCGATGAACTCATGCGCCTTGTCGTAGCGGACCTCGGTGGGCTCGCGCTCGTCCTCCCCGTAGTTGGCCGCTTGGTTGTGGTTGAGCGACGTGACCACGTTCCACCCGACCCGGCCCCGGGTCAGATGGTCGAGCGTCGCCCAGAGGCGGGCCACGTAGAACGGGTGGTGATGGCTGGTCGAGAACGTCGAGGCCAACCCGATGCGGTCGGTGGCGGCGGCCATGAACGACAGCAGCGGGATCGGGTCGTGCTCGGGAGCCTGGGCCGCGTAGCGCAGCGCCGGTTCGAGCGAGCCGGTGTAGGTGTCGGAGATGTAGTTGAGGTCGGCGAAGAAGACCATGTCGAACAAGCCCTGCTCGCAGACCCGGGCGATGTGCTGGTAGAGCTCGGGGCGGGCCCAGGTGTCGCGCTCCCAGTCGGTGCGCGGGTGCCGCCACATCGCATGGCTGTGATAGGTCGGCCCGTGCACCAGGAACTGGGCGAGATGGAACGTCTTCACGAGAGCCCTCGATGTCCGGCCGGAGCTCGCCTGGGATCCAGGCGGGTCAGCTCTGGCTCAGCTGATCGATTGCGTCCTGCCACGGCGGCCGCTTCTCGGTGTCCTTCGACGAGCGTCCGAGGTCCAACCGCTGCCGTACGACGTGACCCGCACCGAGTCGACGAAGAACCATGCCGACACCCCAGCCAACGCCGAACCGGCGAGAAACGTACCGAGCCCGCCGGGCGTTCCACCGACTTCGTTCAAATCGCTCACGGCGGAACATCCTAGGAGCCACGCGACCGCACGACCTCGCGACCCGTGACGGACGGCAGCTCGAGCGCTCAGCGAGAATGTCATCAGCGGTGTCTATGCTCGGCCGGGTGGGAGATGGAGAGGCCATGACGACAACAGCGACGCGGCGGGGCGACACGAAGACGTCGTCGTTCGGGGTGGGGCGGCGCGAGGGTCACGATGCCACCGCGTTCTACCAACGGTTCTCTCCCCCGGAGCTCAGCAACGACGATCGCGTCAACCGCCCGCCGGAGCTGATCGAGGAGCTCGGCCACGGACGCCTCTACCACGGCTCGATGGACCGCCTCGGCAACCTTCCCGACAACAGCGTGGCCCTGGTCGTCACCTCACCGCCGTACTTCGTCGGTAAGGAGTACGAGCTGGCGGTCACCGGCGAGTACGACGCAGAGGATCGCGTCCCCGCCACCTACTTCGAGTTCCTCGAGATGCTCCGGTCGGTCTTCGCCGAGTGTCGTCGGGCGCTCGAGCCAGGCGGCAGGATCGCGGTCAATGTCGCCAACCTCGGCCGTAAGCCGTACCGCAGTCTCAGCGCCGACGTCATCTCGATCCTCCAGGACGATCTCGGCCTCCTGCTCCGGGGCGAGGTGATCTGGGAGAAGGCGGCCACCTCGTCGGGCTCTTGTGCATGGGGCTCGTTCGCCAAGGCCTCGAACCCGGTCCTGCGCGACATGACCGAGCGGGTCGTGATCGCCTCGAAGGGTCAGTTCTCCCGTGCCCTGGCGCTCAAGGAGCGCCGCGCTCGGGGCTTGCCCCATGAGTCGACGCTCGCCAACGACGAGTTCGTCGACGTCACGAGAGACGTGTGGCGGATCGATGCCGAGTCGGCCACCCGAGTCGGTCACCCGGCGCCGTTCCCGATCGAGCTCCCGCGCCGTCTGATCGACCTGTACACCTACCGGGGCGACATCGTGCTCGATCCGTTCCTCGGGTCGGGTACCACCGTCGTCGCGGCCGAGCGGACCGGCCGCCGAGGCGTCGGGTTCGACCTCGACCCCGAGTACGTCCGCATCGCGACCGAGCGCCTCGAAGCCGAGCAGGCCCGGATCGATCACCTCAAGACGAAGATCAGTGGGCTCGAGGACGAGCCGGCCGATCGGCAGCGGATGGTTGTCGACGAGCTCTCGTTCGAGGAGCGGCAGGAGCACTTCCAGGCCCGGGCGGTCAGCGAGGGAAAGAAGGCCCAGGACATCGCCCGCCGCCGGCTCGATGAAGCCGGCTTCGTCGCCATCGCCGACAAGGCCAAGCACCCGTCGGGCATCGTCGAGTTCAACTTCCTGGCGACAAGCGCCAACGCCGAGCGCCAGTGGTGGGTCGACGTATCGGGGGCGTTCACCACGAGCCGTCCCGGGCTCCAGCGGACCGAGGCCGTGTGGAAGCTGCTGGGGCGGCTGAAGGTGCTCGAGGCGACCGAAGACGGGGCCGGCGGACGCGATCACGTGCTGGTGCTCACCTCGAACCTTCCGAAACCAGGCTCGCCGGGAGACCGGGCGTTGCGAGCCGTAGGGCCCCGCGCCATCTTCGACGCGATCGAGCTCTACGATCCGGCCGGCCTCGAACGGCTCCGTTACTACGCCGAAACGTCCGACCCGGAACCCCAGCCCGGGTTCTGGACGTCGGTCGAGCTGAGCGAACGACCGCCGGGCTAGCAGTGCTGAAGAGCATTGGCGCCTACGCGATTCGCCGGAGCGATCCCGATCGGCCCTTGCTCGCCGACTCCGAGGAGACGCTCAACAAGGTCATCGCTCTGCGGTGGATCGCGGAGTGGGAGCCCGCCGGCGACTCCGAGGTCGAGCCGATCCGCAAGGCCCTGCTGGAGGAGCGGTGGGCCGATGCCGTGCTCGCCTGGATGGAGCTGACGGGCGAGACGCTCGACATCTTCCCCCACGGGCTGGAGATCCACGAGGCCCGCGACTATCCCGACGACGAGTTCGGGGTGCGGATCCAGACGACCCGGCTGTTCTCTCAGGAGTGAGACCCCACCCCGAAGAACCTAGTGTTCGGCGCGGAGCGGCCTCCGGCCAAACATCCGCGCTCATCGACAACAGAGTGTCGATCCGTTGACTACAAGAACCTAGTGTTCGGCGCGGAGCGCCTCACCCGGAGTTTGGCCTCCGGCCAAACATCCGCCTTCGACAACAACAGAGTGTCGATCCGTTGACTGCAAGAACCTAGTGTTCGGCCCATGAGCGAGATCGACGTGTCGGTGGCGGGGCGGCTGAGCGATCGGGTTGCGATCGTCGTGGGGGGCGGGCAGACGCCAGGCGAGACGGTCGGCAACGGCCGCGCCACCGCCGTCCTCCTGGCTCGGGCCGGGGCCACCGTCGTCGTCGCCGACCGAGATCGCGGTCTGGCCGATGAGACCGTGGCGATGATCACCGCCGAGGGGAACCAGGCCGATGCGGCCGAGCTGGAGGTGACCGACGACGACCAGCACCGAGCGCTCGTCGAGCGGGTCGTATCCGACCACGGGCGGATCGACATCCTCCACAACAACGTCGGTGTCAGCATCGCCGGCGGCGACGCCGATGCGCTGGAGCTCGATCCCGACACGTTCGACCGGCTGTGGCAGATCAACCTCAAGGGCGTGTGGCTGGCCGCCCGCCACGCCATCCCAGTCATGCGGGAGCAAGAGTCCGGCTCGGTGGTCAACATCTCCTCGATGGCAGCGAAGCTCGCCTACCCGCTGGTCGGCTACAAGACAACCAAGGTGGCAATGCTCGGGCTGACCGAGAACCTGGCCGCCACCAACGCCGACTACGGCGTCCGGGTCAACGCCATCCTCCCCGGTCTGATGAACACGCCGATGGCGATCGAGGCTCGCGTTGCCCAGGGGACACCGCGGGAGGAAATCATCGCCCGCCGGGATCGTCTCGTGCCGCTCGGGCGGCGGATGGGCTCGGGTTGGGACGTGGCCCATGCCGCTCTGTTCCTGCACAGCGATGAGGCCCGCTTCATCACCGGCATCGCTCTCCAGGTCGACGGCGGCCAGGGCCTGACCGGCTGAGTTGGAGTCAGTCGTCGCGATCTCGGCGGCGGCGCGTGATGACGCGGTTCGCCACCCGCCACCCGTCGGGGGTCTTGACCACGTCGTCGTAGTACGACGCAGTACCGACCCGGCCCTCCGGGAGCAGGGCGAGGATGCGGAAGCTCAGCTTCACCCCGTCGTCGGTCTCGTCGACGTAGATGTTGGTCATCGGGTGCGTGCGTGGGTGCTGGGCCTCGGTGTCCATGAACGCCTTGATGGCGTCGAGCCCATCGAGGCGAGGGGCGCCGAGGTCGCTGAGATCGAAGACGGCGTCGGTGGTGAAGATCCGATCGAGCCGGTCCCAATCCCGATCGTCGATCGCATCGCCGTAGCGACCCGGTAGCTCGTGCCGTTCGAACCGATCAGCAGCATCCATGCCCCGATCCTTTACCAACGGCCACGAGCCAGGCAGCCGGCGGCACCGGGAGTCCGTGCATCAGCTGAGCGGCTCGACCGACGGCGCTGCCCGCACGGGATGATCTGCCGGTTCGCTCGGCCCGGCCTCGGTGGCGGCGCCGCCGGCCCTGATCGGCGCCGGGCGGCGCGGCGGATCGAGCAACCAGCTGCTCGACAGCAGACCGCCCATGACCGCCGCTGCGATCAACCAGGCCGGGCCAGCGCCCAGCGCATCGAACAGCGCCGGCGCCGTGAACGCTCCGATCGCCGCCGCAGCCGAACCGGATGCTTCGGCCAGGCCCTGGGCCGACGCCGCATCGCGCTCCGGTGCCGCTTCGGCCACCGCCGCCTGCGAGCCGGGCGACATGATCGCCTCCATCAGACCATGCGGAATGGCCACGGCGAAGATGACCCAGACCACCCCGGCATACCCGTAGGTTGCCATCATCGGTACCGTGGCCAGCGCCGCCAGCAGCGACGCCCAGCGCGGGCCGAACCGGTCCGAGAGCCGCCCGGCCGGTCTCGCCACGATCAGCATGGGGAGGGCGAACCCGGTCAGCGACAAGGTGATGATGGCGGTCGAAGCGCCGAGGTCGTCGAGGTGGGTGGCCCACAGCGGCTCGAACACGCCGATCGAGTAGCGGAACGACACGATCACGAGCAGCGCAGCGATCATTCGCCGGTCGGTGATGAGCCTTCGCAGCACCCGCCGATCGGCATGCCCCGGTGGCCGGAAGGGGGCGTCCGACTCGGGTAGCTCCATCGACAGGATCGACGCGAGCATGGCCAAGGTGGCGAGGCCGAACACCAGGAACGGGAGTCGGACGTCGCCGATGACGGTCAGGGCCCCGGCGATCGGCGGACCGAAGACGAAGCCGGCGAGGTACGACGCGTAGAACGTGCCGAGCCGCTCGCCGGAGTTCCCCTCCGAGGTCACGACGATCGCCCGCCGGGCGGGCGGGATGATCATGCCGACCCCGGCCCCGAGCAGACCCCGAGCGGCGACGAATTGCCACACCTCGGTGGCGGCCGCGAACCAGAGCAGCCCCACCGCGGCGGCAACGACGCCGGCCCGCAACAACGCCGCTGCGTGTCCCCGGTCGGCGTAGCGGGAGAGCCAGAGTTGGGCGACGAGTCCGGTCAGGAAGGCGCTGCCGGCGATCCAGCCCAGCGAGGTGGTCGACAGGTCGTACCGCTTCTCCAGCTCGGCGAACAGAGCGAAGATGGCGCTGACCCCGGCCATGGTGACCGCTGCGACGAGGTAGAGCTGCTTCACCCTGCGAGGCTCACACAGATCGACCCGGGAAGCCAAGCCGCCCGTCAGGCCGGCACGGTCACGACCGGTGGCGGGAGGGATCAGCCGCTGGTAGTGGCAGTCGGTCGCCGTCGGGATGGGCCACGTGAGTGGTCGTGACACCGTCCGGCGTCTGGAGGTCGACCTGGTCGGCACGCTTCGCCACAACGTAGGCAGCGGTTGTTCCGGCCGTCGTCGGGCGCTATCGGCTCGCTCGGTCCCGTCGGGTCGGGAGGGGTAGGAGCTCGGCCAGCCGTCGATTCTCCTCGGGGTCGAGCACGCCGTGCTGGACGCAGGCCGGCACGAGCTGGCCGGTCTCGGGGTGACCCATCGAGTAGGCACAGGCCTCGAGCCGTTCCTGGGCTTCGACGATCCTGGGCTCGGTGGCCGTGGTGCCGGCCTGGATGTGGTCCCACGCAGCCGCGGTGTCGGCGGCGTCGATGAACCGGTGCATCACGAACGTAACGGGCTTCAGCCGCCACCAGGGCTGGCGCCGACCGCCGGCTCGATCACCGAAGCGCCCGGCCCAGGCCGCCAGCTCACCGACGACACCCGGGCGCCGGGCGATCGAGCGGCCGTAGCGGAGGGTCGAGAGCGCTTTGGACCGGAGGATGAAGTTGCCGGGGAATGCGTCGAACCAGGTCTCGACCATCCGCCGGTCGGCGTCATCGTCGTCGTCGAGCAGCGGGGTGTAGCGGTCGCGGAGGTAGGCACCCCAGGTGACCCGATTGCAGCGTGTGTCGCCGACCTGGGCCGCAGCCCACGGCAGCCGGGTGCCCGCTCCTCGCTGGATCTCGTCCCAGACGAGGTCGGAGGTGAGCTCCCGGTAGCCGTCTCGCCACCGGTTCTCGTTCCCGATATACGCCGCCGGTTGGAACGAGAACATCCGCCATCCCTGGCCGTGGCAGGACTGGATGACGTCGGCGATCTGGTCGAGGTTGTTCGGGGTGACCGTCATGTTGTGAGCCAGATAGGAGGAGATCCCGTACTCCGCCCGGAGGCGGTCGAACAGCTCACAGAACCGCCGGCGGTGGTCGTGGAGCTGGGCCTCGCTCGTCGGCTTCGTCGCCCCTGTCCGGCCCAGCATCGTCGTGTCGATGTGGCAAGCGAACGAGAGGTGGGGGAAGCGGGGCCGGTCGTGCTGGTCGACGGCGAGCGCTCGGAGGTAGTCGTAGTCGAAGTCGCCGTGGGTGAAGCTCATCGGTATCCGGCCGTGGTCGCGCATGATCCCGATCGCGGCGGCGTGATCGGTTGGTGACAGCAGCGAGACCTCGCCCCCGATCAGCTGGGCGTATGCGCCGAAACCTCGCTCCCGACGCAGGAACGCCATCTGCCGCCGTACCTCGGACAAGGTGTGCGGTCCATCGATGCGGACCTTGTTTGCGTCCGCGCTGTGGTAGCAGGGCTTGCAGGCGAAGTCGCACTGGGGGAACACCCCGTGGGTCGCCTCACAGCCGGTGAACTTCCGTCCGATCAGCTGGCCCGGCACCTTGGCCGAGGCGGGAAGCGACGCCCACCGCCGGGCCAGGGCGGCCTCCGTCTCGGGGTCGACCGGGCGGGTCGCCTCCTCGATGTCACGCAGGCGCTGGAACAGCCTCATCGATCTCCTCGCTCCGGTCCGCGCCGTGACGGACCTGGCCGCCGCTGAACCCCTCGACGAGCGTGAACATTCCCAGGCCCCCAACCGTGCTGGCGTCGTTTGACTACACGTCCGGTAGCTGACCGACGCAATCTCGGTGGTGGTGAGTGGCGGGCTTACTGGTGGTAGGTGGCAAGGAACCGTTCCAGGCGGCCGATGGCGTCGGTGAGCTCCTCTTTGTTCGGTAGGAACACGATCCGGAAGTGGTCGGGTCGGGGCCAGTTGAAGGCGGTGCCCTGGACGAGCAGGATCCGCTCGTGCTTGAGGAGGTCGAGGACGAACAGCTCGTCGTCGGTGATGTTGAACTTGTCGATGTCGAGCCGAGGGAAGAAGTAGAGCGCGCCTTTCGGCTTGACGCAGTCGACGCCATCGATGGCACACAACTGGTCGTAGCCGGCCTGGCGCTGCTCGTAGAGCCGGCCGCCGGGTGCGAGGTACGCCTCGATGCTCTGATAGCCACCGAGGGCCGTCTGGATGGCGTGCTGGGCCGGCACGTTGGCGCACAACCGCATCGAGGCGAGGATGTTCAATCCTTCGATGTAGTCCCGGGCTCGCTCCTTCGCGCCGCTCACCACCATCCACCCCGAACGGAACCCGGCCGAGCGGTAGGTCTTCGACAGGCCGTTCATCGTGACGAACAACAGGTCGTCGGCCAAGGCGGCCACCGCCGTGTGCTCAGCGTCGTCGTAGAGGATCTTGTCGTAGATCTCGTCGGCGAATACGACGAGCTGGTGCTGACGGGCGATCTCGACGAGCCCCTCGAGCACCTCCTTCGAGTACACGGCCCCGGTCGGGTTGTTCGGGTTGATGATCACCAGCGCCCGGGTCTCGGCCGTGATCTTCGACCGCACGTCGTCGAGGTCGGGGAACCAGTCGGCGCCCTCGTCGCACAGGTAGTGCACGGGCGTGCCGCCACTGAGGTTGGTGGCGGCGGTCCACAGCGGGTAGTCGGGAGCGGGGATCAACACCTCGTCGCCGTTGTTGAGCAGCCCCTGCAGCGCCATGACGATGAGCTCCGACACGCCGTTGCCGATGAGGATGTCGTCGATCGTCACGTCTCGAATGCCGAGCTGTTGGCAGTACTGCATCACCGCTTTGCGGGCCGGGAACAAGCCGAGCGACTCGCAGTAGCCCTGCGAGTCGGCGAGGTTGAGCTTCATGTCGCTCAAGATCTCGTCGGGAGCGTCGAAGCCGAACGGCGCCGGATTGCCGATGTTCAGCTTGAGGATGCGATGCCCTTCGGCCTCGAGCCGATGCGCCTCGTCGAGGACGGGGCCACGGATGTCGTAGCAGACCTCGTCGAGCTTGTGGGACTTGGCGATCTTGCTGTCCGGCGAGGCGGCGAGCACGGCGTCGGTGGTGAGCGGTACGGGCTGGAGGTTGGCAGTCACGGTTCTAGGGTTCGTTCATCTCGTTGGCGTCGTTCCAGGGAACGAGGGTAGTGGTCCGTCGCATGAACACCGGCCGTACCCTGCAGTCGAGCCGTCTCCACCTCGAAAGGGGAATGCCATCGTCACCGTGACCGTTCCCCGGTTGATGATGATCGAGCACACCGGTCGCTTCGCACGTGCTTGACGCACCGATCCGCCGTCGCCTCGACGCACCGCTGGCCCGGGTCGGCCAACGAGTGGCCGCTCGGGGCATCCCCGCCAACGCGGTCACTGCGGGCGGCTTTGGCCTCGGGGTCGCGGCGTGCGTCGCCGTCGCCTTCAACCAGTGGCCGCTCGGCTTGGCGTTGTGGCTGGCCAACCGCCTGGCCGATGGTGTTGACGGGTCGGTCGCTCGAGCCCATGGGAGCGACGGGCCCACCGATACAGGCGGCTTTCTCGACATCATGTCCGACTTCGCCATCTACGGGGGGATGGTGGTGGCGATCGGCTACGCGGTGCCCGAGGCCCGGCTGGCGGCGCTGGCCGTGTTCCTCGGCTACTACCTCTCGGGGTCGGCGTTCCTGGCCTGGTC
>JAOTYQ010000585.1 GCA_029861725.1 Acidimicrobiia bacterium
TCCGATCTGGTTCGAGGGCCAGGTCACCGTGTTCGATCCCCGCAACGGCCCGACCTATCGCGACCTCCTACGGGAGCCCCCGCCACCTGAGTTGGCTCCCAGCTGTGCCGAAGCCGGTGTGCTCGGGGTGCTGCCCGGCATCGTCGGCTCGATCCAGGCGCTCGAGGCGATCAAGCTGATCCTCGACCTCGGCGATTCCCTCCGGGGCCGGCTGCTCGCCTTCGACGCTCTCGAGATGAGCTTCCGGGAGTACAAGCTCAACGTCGACGACGGCAATCAGGTCACCTACGCCAACCGGGACGTGATCAAGATCGTCGAGCTCGACGGGCTCTGCATGCCCGAGCTCGCGTCCCAGCTCGCCTGACGCCGGCGGCACCGCAGCCGAAATCGCGTGAGTTGACCACCCCAGGCGGAGTCAGCTCACGCAAGAACGTGGGTTAGAGTCGGCGGATTCCCAGATTCGCGGGGTCCGCCGCCCTCACGTCTCTGCGGGCCGCCGCCGTGTTCACCGTCGGTCTGCTCACCGTCGCCGCGCCAACTGCGGTCGATGGTCTCACGGTCGATGGCCCCGTCACGGTCGCTGTGGCCGCTGCCCCCGTTACCGTCGCGGCCCCCGCCCCCGCCCCCGCCCCCGATGCCGTCGCCGGCGATGTGCGGATCCATGCCGTCACCCTCGGCCCCGGCTTCACCGACCCGGCAGGCGGCCAGGTCGACGGCGCCCGGCTCGACGTGCCAAACCGGCCGGCGACGGTGCTGCTGACGGCCGAGGCCGGGGCCGAGTATGCGCTGCGATTCCGGACGGGCAGTACCTGGGGCCCCTGGACGGAGCTCGGCGCCGAGACTGGCGAGGGCCCGGACGCCCTCGGGGGAGGTGACCTGGCCGTCGGGCCGGTCCGGGTCGCCGACGGCGCCGATGCGCTGGACGTCGTCCTCGTCGGCGGCGCCGACACCGACATCGAGGTCACGTTCCTCCTCGACCCGACCGGCGATGGCGCCCCCGGCGGGGGTCCCGAGGTCGCCGGAACCCAACAGGTCCGATCGGGCGAGCGGCCCACGATCGTGGACCGGTCGAGCTGGGCCACCGCTGGCTGGGCCACCGGCAACAACGGCTGCGCCAACGGACCGCACTACGCCGACAACCTGCAGGCGGTCGTGATCCATCACACGGTGACAACCAACGACTACAGCCGGGATGAGGTCGACGACCTGCTCCGGGCCATCTACTACGGGCACGTCGTCGTCAACGGCTGGTGCGATATCGGCTACAACTTCGTCGTCGACCGCTTCGGCACCATCTGGGAGGGACGGTCGGGTGGCACCGACCGGCCGGTGATCGGTGGCCATGCCAAGGGCTTCAACACCTCGACCGTTGGCGTGGCCCTCCTCGGTCAGCACCACCCCGGGGCCAGCCCCCGCGCCGCTCGTCCCACCTCGTCGGCCGAGGCCGCGATCGAGGCGCTCGCCGCCTGGAAGCTCGGCCGCTACGGCGTCGATCCCGCCGGCACGACCTGGCTCAAGAACCGCTCCAGCAGAGGAGCCCAGCGCCTCACCTCAGGGCAGTGGCACCTGATCCCCACCGTCCTCGCCCATCGCGATATCGGCACGACGTCGTGCCCCGGGAACTACGGCGTCGAAGTCAAGGACCGGGTCTCGGCCGCGCTGACCGCCCACCATCCGGGCTCGTTGCCACTGCGATTCGAGGCCTGGACACCGGCCCCGGTCGGAGAGGGCTTTGTCACCCTCGACGGCCGCGGCGGCATCCGGCCCGCCGGCTCTGCCGTCGTCCCCGGGATCGGGGCGCCTCCGCTGGATTCGGGAGGGCCCGCACCGCTGCCGTCGCCCCAGCCGTTGGCGGTTGCGGCCCGGCGCTCGGGCTCGACGGTCGAAGGCTACGTGCTCCACGGCGACGGCATGGTGCACCCCTTCGGGGGCAGTCCCGGTGTCGCCGATCCACCGGCCGGACCGGCTCGGGCCGTCGATCTGGCGCTGGCCGAGACTGGCGGGTGGGTGGTCGCGGCCAATGGCACCGTCAACGGCTTTGGCGGTAGCACCGATCTCAGCGTCGGGCGGCGCACAAGCCGACCGGTCGTGGCGGCGGCTATCACCGAGGCCGGGCTCGGGTACCTCCTCACCGACGACGGGCAGCTTCTGCCGGTGGGCGGTGCTCCTGCCGCCGACCAGGGGACGAGTCCGAACCAGCCGGTCGATGTGGCTCTGGCGCCGTCGGGTACCGAGGGGTGGGTGCTCGCCGCCGACGGCTCGCTCCATCCCTTCGGCGGGGCTCCAGACGTCGAGGTGACGAGTCCTCGCCGGCCGAGCCGGGCCCGGCGCTTCATCTCGGTGGTCGCGGCGCCGAGCGGCAATGGGGGCTGGGTCGTCACCGACGACGGTCAGCTGTGGCCCTTCGGCACCGAGCGGCTCGTCGTCGGGGCGCCGACCGACACCACCAGCGGTGGGATCGTCGACGCGACCACCGTCGCCCCGGTCGCGTCGGCCGAGTTCCTGTCCGGGCCGACCGGGCGCTACATCGGCGCCGCCGTCGAGCTGTTCCTCGACCGCCCGGCTGGGCCCGCCGACTACGCCACCTGGGAGGGTCGCTTCACGTTCCACGGTGGTCGGCGAGCGGTCACGGGCGGACTGGCGCGATCCGAGGAGTGGGCGGGCCGACGGATCGATGACCTCTACCGTGACGCCCTTGGCCGACCAGCCGACGATCGGGGTCGCCGCTACTGGCTGGAGGAGATGGAGACCGGGCTCGCCCTGCACGACGTCGGGACCTACTTCTACGGCTCGGCCGAGTACGTCGCCGCGTCTGGCAGCTCCCCGGCCTACGTCGACCGGCTCTACCACGCCCTTCTCGACCGGCCCCCCGACGGGGACGGCCACGCCTACTGGGTCGACCGTCTCGAGTCGGGGACGATCACCCCGCCCGAGATCGCGGCCGCCTTCTCGTCGTCGATCGAGTCGCGTCGCGATCGAGTCGTCGGGTTGTACCGCGACGTCCTCGATCGCGACCCCGATCCGAATGGCCTGGGCTATTGGGCTCAACGATTGCTCGAGATTGACGATGTGGTACTAGCGGCCGAGCTGGCCGCCTCGGATGAGTTCCACACCTCCGCTGTCGGCTGATTGCCACCGGTCGACATCCATCGACAAGTACGGTTTCCAAACGATGACGATACGTTCTCAGTTCGCCGACGGGCCCAGCCGCGCCAAACGTGGCGCTGTCGTCGCAATGTTCCTGATCGGGGCGCTGCTGGTCGCCGTCGTGCCGCCCCTACCGGCCGCCGCTCACACCAGGGAGGCGACGATCGAGATCACCGGTCGCGGCTGGGGCCACGGCCGCGGCCTCGGCCAGTACGGCTCCTACGGCTATGCCGAACAAGGGTGGAGCGTTGCCCAGATACTCGATCATTACTACAGCAACACCACCGCGGGGCCGGCCCCCACCAACGGCCAGGTCGATGCCGACCAGGTCCGCGTCGACCTCCGCTACCTCCAGGGTCGGAGCACAACGGTTGGACTCGCCCAGGGCACGATCGTCGTCCGCGGCACCGACGGGGGTGAGCTTGCCAGAGTCGACACCGGGGCGGCCCGCCTCCGGTGGATCGGCGGGGGCTTCGAGCTCGAAACGGCGGCATCTTGTTCCGGATCCTTCACCGACAGCGCCGTGCTCAGCGGCCGGGACGAAGTGCACCTGGTCGCCGAGAGCACCGGATCGGGTTCCGACGGCCTGCTGCACACCTGTGGTCCCACCTATCGCACCTGGTACCGGGGAGAGATCCGGGCGGTGGCGGTCAACGGCTATCCACTGACGGTCAACGTGGTCACGATCGAGGACTATCTCGCCGGCGTCGTGCCGAACGAGGTGCCGGCCTCGTGGCCCGACGCCGCCCTCCAGGCCCAGGCGGTCGCCGCTCGCTCCTACGCGCTGGCCGGTGACACCCGGCAGCAGCCCTACGCCGACACGTGC
>JAOTYQ010000586.1 GCA_029861725.1 Acidimicrobiia bacterium
ATCAACATCCTCTGCTGGGGTGAGCTACCGCTGATGGGCGAGCTGGCCCAGCGGCACCCCGAGACCCGGATCGTGATCGACCACCTCGGCCTCCAGCAACCCTTCGAGCCGCCGCCACCGGCCGACCCGTGGGCCGACCTGCCGGCCCTGCTCGACCTGGCCAGCCACGACAACATCGCGGTCAAGATCACCGGGGCCTGCACCCTGGCCCACGAGCCGTTCCCCTACCCCGACATCTGGGGTCCGCTGGGCCGGATCTTCGAGGCGTTCGGGTTCGACCGGCTGCTGTGGGGAACCGACTGGACTCGGGCGGTTGGCCTGCTCACCTACCGCCAGGGGGTCGAGGCGTTCCGGGTCAGCGACCGCCTCGGCGACAGCGAGCGCCGGGCGCTGATGGGCGGCACGCTGACCGGGATCTACGGCTGGGCCCCAACCCCGACCTGAGGTCTGCCCAGCTCGATAGCGAAGCACCCCCGGCCCCGGCCTGGACGATCGTCGACTGCAGGCAGGATCACCTTGGGGGTGGGCGAACAGACCCGTAGCCTCGGACCATGAGAACCGCGATTGGAGTCGGAGGGGCCGCCACCGGCCGAGAGGACTGGGTGGAGCAGGTCGACTTCGTCCGAGAAGCCGAGCGGCTCGGGGTCGACGACTGCTGGTCGGCCGAGGCCTGGGGTCAGGACTGCCTCACCACCCTCGGCTACCTGGCCGCAGTCACCGACCGGATCAAGCTGGGCACCGGCATCATGCAGGTGAGCGCCCGCGCTCCGTCGATGGCGGCGATGAGCGCGATGACGCTGTCGACCCTGTCCGACGGTCGGTTCGTCCTCGGCCTCGGCGTCAGCGGCCCCCAAGTAGTCGAGGGCCTCATCGGGCAACCGTTCGCCCGGCCCCTCGAGCGGCTGCGGGAATACACCGAGATCGTTCGCATGGCGTTCGCCGGCGAGAAGCTCGTCTATGACGGGAACCAGTACGTCCTACCCCGACCGGGGGGCGAGGGGAAGGCGCTGCGCCTCTCGCAGCCGGCCGACGACCGGATCCCGGTATACCTCGCCACGCTCGGGCCGAAGGCGCTCGAGCTGACCGGGGAGCTGGCCGACGGTTGGGTCGGCACGTCGTTCGTGCCCGAAGCCGGCGACGCCCTGCTCGACTCGATCAAGGCCGGAGCCGAGCGAGCCGGTCGGTCGCTGGCCGACATCGACGTCCAAGCCGGAGGGGCGGTCCGTTTCGGTGACGACCTCGCCGAGCTGATGGGACCCCACCGGGCCGGCACCGCGTTCTCGCTCGGAGCGATGGGCTCGCCGACGACGAACTTCTACAACGACGCCTACCGGCGGGCCGGATTCGAGGAGGCGTGCGTCGAGGTGCAGCGGCTCTGGGTCGAAGGCAAGCGAGACGAAGCCGTCGCCGCCGTGCCCGACGAGCTCGTCATCCAGACCAACCTCCTCGGCGACGACGACGCAGTCCGGGCCCGGATCCGGGCATACCGGGACGCCGGCGTCGACACGCTGCGGCTCGCCCCCGCCGGCAAGACGCTTGACGAGCGGCTGGCCACCCTGGGCCGGGCCCTCGACCTGGTGGCCGAGGTGAACGCAGAGTGACCCGCACCACCAACCTCCTCACCCACTGGGGGCCCTTCCGGGTCACGTCCGATGGCTCGTCGATCACCGACGTGGTCGGCCATCCCGCCGATCCCGACCCCTCGCCCCTCGGGCAGGGCCTACTGGCGAATGACCAGTGCCGGGTGGCGAGACCGGCGATCCGTCGATCCTGGCTGGAGGGCGGTCCGGGCACGGCGACCGAGCGGCGAGGCTCCGAGCCGTTCGTCGAGGTCCCCTGGGACGAGGCGCTCGACCTCGTAGCTGGAGAGCTTCGACGGGTCGCCGATCAGCACGGGCACCAATCGATCTACGGCGGCTCGTATGGCTGGGGCTCGGCCGGATTGTTCCACCAGGCATCGAACCAGACTCGGCGCTTCTTCCGGCTGCTCGGTCCGTTCACCGACGGCCGGCTGACGTACTCATCGGCCGCCGCGGCGTCGATCGTGCCCTACGTGTTCGGGCTCGGCTGGTACCCGGCGTGCGGCCAACAGACTGCGTGGTCGGTCATCGTCGACCGCTGCGAGCTGTTCGTGAGCTTCGGCGGCCTCCGCCTGAACAACACGCAGGTCTTCTTCGGCGGCCAGGGACCCCATCACACCCGGGAGTGGATCGCCAAGGCTGCCGCTAACGGCGTGAGCTTCGTGAACGTCGGACCGGTCCGCGACGACGAGGCGACCGAGACCGACGGCCGGTGGCTGCCGATCCGGCCCGGGACCGACGTGGCGCTGATGGCCGCCCTCATCCACACGCTCGTCGTCGACGACCGAGCCGACGAGGAGTTCCTCGCGACCTACTGCGGCGGGTGGCCGAGGCTGAAGCGGTACCTGGTTGGCGAGACCGACGGGGTGGCCAAGACCGCCGCCTGGGCGTCGACGATCACCGGTATCGCAGCCGATGAGATCGTCGCCCTGGCCAGGGAGATGGCGACCAAGCGAACCACGGTCAACCTCGGCTTCGCCGTCCAGCGAGCCGACCACGGCGAACAGACCTACTGGATGGCGACGGCGCTCGCCGCCGCGCTGGGCGAGATCGGCCTCCCCGGCGGTGGGGTGGCGTTCCCGTTCGGCGCCCACGGGCGGGCCGGAGCCGGCCAGCCAATGAAACGGGTGCCCAAGCTGCCGCTGCCCCCGCCTCCCGACGGGCAGACCGTGATCTCGGTGTCCCGTGTCGCGGAGCTCCTCGAACGGCCCGGCGAGCCCTACCAGTTCGACGGCGAAGACGGCACCTTCCCCGACATCCGGCTCGTGTACTGGGTCGGCGGCAACGTCTTCCACCATCATCAAGACCTCAACCGACTGGTCAGGGCGTGGCAGCGACCAGAGACGATCGTCGTCCACGAGCCGTTCTGGAACCCGATGGCCAAGCGGGCCGACATCGTCCTGCCAGCCACGACGGCGGTGGAGCGATCCGATCTCGGCGACGGCGAGACGATGCTCGTGGCGACCGACGCCGCGGTCCCGGCCCACGGCGAAGCCCGCGACGACTACGACATCTTCGCCGCGCTGGCCGACCGCCTGGGCATCGCCGACGCGTTCACCGAGGGTCGGACGTCGGAGCAGTGGTTGCGGCATCTCTACGAGCAGTTCCGGGCCGCCAACGATTACGCCCCACCGTTCGAGGACTTCTGGGCCGCCGGCACGCTCGACCA
The DNA here is from genome assembly GCA_029861725.1 of Acidimicrobiia bacterium. GTDB lineage: Bacteria > Actinomycetota > Acidimicrobiia > Acidimicrobiales > SZUA-35 > CADEDH01. The sequence goes on from JAOTYQ010000586.1 coordinate 3,250, forward strand.
CGCCGATCTCGCCGGTGTCGGTCACACCGACCACGTCTTCCTCGGCGCGTTCCGAGCCGACCCGGCGGGCAGGCCGCTGCCGACCCCGTCCGGCAAGATCGAGCTCTTCTCCGAGAGGATCGCCGGATTCGGCTACGACGACTGCCCCGGTCACCCCACGTGGCTCGAGCCCTACGAGCGGCTCGGCACCCCCGCGGCCGATCGTCACCCGCTGCACCTCGTGTCGAACCAGCCGACGACCCGGTTGCACAGTCAGCACGACCACAGCGCGGTGAGCCGCGACGCCAAGGTCGCCGACCGGGAGCCGATCCGGCTCCACCCCGACGATGCGGCCGCTCGGGGCATCGGCGAGGGCGACGTGGTGCGGGTGTTCAACGACCGCGGCTCGTGCCTGGCCGGTGCCCGCATCAGCGATGCAGTCGCCCCGGGCATCGCACAGTTGGCGACCGGAGCGTGGTTCGACCCCGACGAAGACGGCACGTGCAAGCACGGGAACCCGAACGTCCTGACCCGCGACAAGGGCACCTCACGGCTTGGTCAGGGCCCGACCGCCCACACCTGCCTCGTGGAGGTCGAGCAGTTCGACGGGGAGCCGACAACGGTCACCGCGTTCGATCCCCCAACGTTCACCGATCGGCCCCAGCCGTAGCGGCCGCCGGGGGACGAGGTCAGCTCGGTGGCTCCGGCCAGCCGGGGACGCCGTCG
>JAOTYQ010000587.1 GCA_029861725.1 Acidimicrobiia bacterium
GACAGGGTCGTCTCGATCGAGACCCACTACCCGCGCTCCCACCCGTCACCGCTCGAGACCTGCGGCGCAGTCGCCGACCTCGATCCGGTGACCGGTCAGGCCGACATCTACCTCACGTCGCAGGCCCCCCACGCTCACCGCACGCTCTTCGCCATGGTGGCCGGCCTGCCCGAGCACAAGATCAGGATCATCAGCCCCGACATCGGCGGCGGGTTCGGCAACAAGGTCCCGATCTACCCCGGCTACGTGGTCGCCACCGCCGGGTCCCTGCTGCTCGGCAAGCCGGTCAAATGGGTCGAGACGAGGAGCGAGAACATGATCTCGACCGGGTTCGGTCGCGACTATCACATGAAGGGCGAGCTGGCCCTCAACGACGAGGGCAAGATCCTGGCGCTGCGGGTGGACATGCTGTCCGATCAGGGGGCCTTCTACGCCGATGCCCAACCGACCCAGTTCAAGGCCGGGCTGTTCCACGTGGTGACCGGCAGCTACGACTACCCGGCAGCCCACGTCAAGTGCCGAGGAGCGTTCACCAACAAGGCTCCCGGTGGGGTGGCGTACCGGTGCTCGTTCCGCATCACCGAAGCCTCCTTCCTGATCGAGCGGCTCGTGCAGACTGCGGCCTACGAGCTCGGCATGGACCCGGCGGAGTTCCGGCTCAAGAACTTCATCCAGCCCGAGCAGTTCCCCTACGAGACACCCACCGGCTTCGTGTACGACTCCGGCGACTACCCGAGGGCGCTCCGGTTGGCCATGGACGAGGTGGGGTACGAGGACCTCCGGGCAGAGCAGGCCCGAGCCCGGGAGGAAGGCCGGCTGCTCGGCATCGGGGTCGCCCACTTCACCGAGGCGGTCGGCGCCGGGCCCTCGAAGGACTACGACATCGCTGGACTCAAGATGATCGATTCGGCCGAGCTCCGGGTCCACCCGACCGGCAAGGCGATCCTGAAGCTCGGGGTCAAGACCCAGGGCCAGGGTCACGAGACCACCTTCGCCCAGATCGTGGCCGAGGAGCTCGGCATCCCGTTCTCCGATGTCAAGGTCGAGCACGGCGACACCGACCACACGCCGTACGGGCTCGGCACCTACGGCTCCCGGTCGACCCCGGTCGGGGGAGCGGCTACTGCCGTCGTGGCTCGCAAGCTGGCCGAGAAGGCGAAGAGGATCGCGGCCCACCTGCTCGAGGCGTCGGAGGGCGACATCGAGCTCGACGCCGGCCGGTTCTACGTCCGCGGCACCCCCGATCGGTCGGTGACGATCCAGGACGTTTCGCTGGCGGCGTACACGAACCTGCCCGAAGGGATGGAATACGGGCTGGAGGACGTCAGTTACTACGACCCGCCCAACCTCACCTACCCGTACGGCAGCTACATCGTCGTCGTCGAGGTCGATCCCGACACCGGCGTGTGGAAGGTCGAGCGGATGGTCGCCCTCGACGACTGCGGCGTTCGAATCAACCCGATGATCGTCGAAGGCCAGATCTGTGGTGGCCTGACCGAGGGCTTCGCGATGTCGTCGATGCAATGGATCACGTTCGACGACGACGGCAACTGCATCGGCTCGAACTACATGGACTACCTGCTGCCGACCGCGTGGGAGACACCCCGCTTCGAGTTGCTGTCGACCACGGTCCCGTCGCCTCACCACCCGATCGGGGCCAAGGGGGTGGGTGAGTCGGCAACCGTCGGCTCGCCGGCGGCATTCGTGAACGCAGTGATCGACGCCGTCGCTCATCTCGGGGTCCGCAACATCGACATGCCGGTCCTGCCCGACCGGGTCTGGCACGCCATCCAGGACGCCGGCGGCTGATGTCGGGCGCCGGCGGGCCGATGCTCCTCGAAGCGGCTGCGCTGGTGGCGGCGCGGGAGCCGTTCGTGCTCGTGTCGGTGGTGTGGCGTCGGGGGCCTTCGTCGGGTCATGTCGGAAGCACGGCGATCGTACGGGCCGACGGCTCCGTTCAGGGATGGATCGGTGGCGCCTGCGCCGAACCGTCGATGATCAGCCGTGCCCTCGAGTGCCTCGGCACCAGTCGGTCGGAGCTGGTGTTCCTCGGGCCGCCGGACGAAGCAGACGAGCGGGGTCATTCGTCGAGCGCGTCGGTGCCGATGGCCTGTGACTCCGACGGCGCCTTGGAGGTCTTCTTGGAGCCGATCGTTCCTTCGTTGCGGCTGGTCGTCGTCGGCCGGTCACCGGCGGTCGACGCCATGGCCGCAATGGGCCGCGCCCTCGGTTGGGATGCGTGGATCGTCGACGACGGTGGACGAGCCGACGAGCACCCGAACCCCGACATCGTGCGCACCAAGCTCGAGCTCGACCTCGTCACCGATCGCGGTTGTGCGGTGGTGGTGGCGACCCAGGGCCACTACGACGACCTGGCGCTGGCCGCTGCATTGGCAACGCCCGCCGGCTACATCGGGCTCGTAGCGTCCGAGCGGCGAGCGGCGACCGTCCTTGACCACCTCCGGGCCGACGGCCACCGCGACGACGACCTGGCCCGCATCGATGCGCCAGCCGGGCTCGACCTGGGCCCGACCGAGAACGTCGAGATCGCAGCGGCCGTTATCGCCGAGCTGGTGACTCGACGGACCCGGGGCGATCTACAGCCCGACGACGCACGCCGACCGACCGGACCGACAGCCGCCATCGACCCGGTCTGCGGCATGACCGTCGACCCCAGCTCTGCCAAGTACCACGCCATGGTCGACGGCGTGGACTACTGGTTCTGCGCGTCGAGTTGCAAGCGCGAGTTCGAACAGATCCACCAGTAGGGCGACGTCGTTGGTGAGCGGCAACATGGCGCTGCCCTGCCCGATCGGATCAGAGGCCGATGACCCTCACCCGAACCGCTAGCACCGCCTCGGCCAGCTCGAGCACATCGTGCGGATCGCTGGTGGCCACCAACCCTCCACCGAGCCATCGGCTCCTCGTCAGGACGCTTCCCGGCTCTCGAGATCACCCCGGGTCAGCCGGGCCCGTTCGGCCGCTGCCCAACCGGCGTTCCATCCGAGCGGGTCGCTTCCTCCCCGGATCGGCATGGTCGAGAGCTGACCGAATTGTGCGTCGACGGCGTCGTCGATCGCCGCCCGCCGGCTGGCCAGAACCGGCAGCAGCGACGAGAGCTCCCCGTCACTGTCGGCGTCGACGGTCGCCTGCTGGACGTGAGCGTTGACCTCGGCGAGCCGGTCGCCGATCCGGTGGGCGTAGGCGACGAGGAACGACGATCGAAACGAGCGACTCCTCCGACGACCCCCTGCGTGATCGGCGGCCCCGGCGCGGCCGAGCTCGTGCTGTGCCTGCACGAGAAGGGAGGTGAACAGCGTTTCGCACCACACCAGATCACTCTCGAACCCGACCAGTGACGCCATCGCATAGCCGCTGTCGAGCACAGCCCGGCAGCGGGACTCCTCGGCCACGACGGCAAGGAGCAGACCCTTCGCGTTCCAGTACGGGTCGTCGATCGGGATCCTGATCGTGGTCGGTGATCCCTCGCGCTCGTTCCGATCCCAGACCATCGCCGCATCGATGGCGTGACGGGCCATCAGCTCCTGGGCCTTGGCGGTGAACGCCTCGGCCTCGGCGTCGAACGTTGTCGACTCGGCCTGGGCGAGGAGGTGGCGAACCTTGGCCAGCATCGGCGAGGAGCCCTCGGCGGCGAGATCGACGATCGAGTGCTCGACATCGACGGCGGACGAACCCGGAGGCGGAACGATCTCTTGGAGGCGGCGGAGGACGGAGAGCTGGAACAGAACCGCAGATGCGAGGTCGACGAGATCGGACCAGTCGGGGACCGTGGTGAACGAGCCGGCCAGCTCCCCCGAGCGGAGCCAGCCCTGGTGCCGGCGCACCGCGGGCAGAGCCAGAGCGCCGAGGTGTTGCCGCCACGTTGGGTGCAGCGTGGCTGGCTCGCGATCGCGATGATCGACCGCGACGGCAAAAGCGACCAACCGCTCAC
>JAOTYQ010000083.1 GCA_029861725.1 Acidimicrobiia bacterium
CGCAGTGTCCGCTTCGCCGCCCCCGTCACCACCGGGTTCGGGCGCAGGCTCGACCGCAGTGTCCGCTTCGCCGCCCTCGTCACCACCGGGTTCGGGCGCAGGCTCGACCGCGGTATCCGCTTTGTGCGCTTGCTCGGTTGCATCCGACGCCGCGTTGGCGTCGGGCTCGGGCCGGGCTCCGGGGCCGGGATCGGTCGGCGGTGATGGCTCGGGCGGAGCGGGCGGTGAGGTCGCAGCGGAGACGTGGGTGGAGTCGCCTTCGCCACGCTCGAGCCGCGGGTCCTCCCCATGGGTCATTCATCAAGAGTAGGCAGCCGAACGCGAGGCGTGCTAGATCCTTTGGCCCTGGTCCGTCAAGTCGTCAGTTGAGGCCGATCTCCTCGAGGACGACCGGCGGACGGGCCACCATCCCGGTGTAGAAGGGCCCGAAATCGGCGTAGACAGCAGACGCCTCGTCGAACCGCATCGTATAGACCACGTCCTTCAGGTCGTCGGGCCGCTCGGCGAACAACGTGACCCCCCACTCGTAGTCGTCGAGCCCTGTCGAGGCGGTGATGAGCTGTACCAGGCGGCCGGCGAACTTCCGGCCCGAGGCGCCGTGCTCGTACATCAGCTCCTTGCGCCGCTCGAAGTCGGCCAGGTACCAGTTCTGGTCGGGCTGGCGACGCTTGCTCATCGGGTAGAAACACCAGGCGGTCTTGCCAGCAGGGGGGAGATCGGGATAGAGCCGGGCCGTCTTCATCTCGTCGGGCACCCCGGCCGCGTACTCGCTGACCTCGGTGATCGAGAGATAGCTGTCGACCAGCTCGAGTCCGGCTCCGCTGAGCTCGGTCTGCAGCCGCCTGAGCGCCCAGAAGTCGTCGGCGAGGGCCATCAAGGCGAGATCAGCCTTGTGGCCGAGCATGGCCACGGTGACCACCTGATGCCCGTCGGCCTCGGCTTTCCCGATCGCATCGAGCACAACCTGGCGGTCGGCCAGCGCGCTCAGACGCCAGAACAAGTGGAGTACGCCGAGCCCCTCGCTGAGCTGGGCCGCAGGATTCGCATCGGTCATGGCTGCAATTCTACGGCCGGCTCAGATGAGGTGGTCGGGGCTGTAGACGTTGGCGGCCCCGCCCCGGGCGAAGCCGACGAGGGTGAGACCGGCCCGGCGGGCGGTGGCGACGGCCAGGGCCGACGGCGCCGACACGGCGACCAGCGCGCTGAAGCCGGCTGCCCACGCCTTCTGCACCATCTCGAACGAGCCTCGACCGCTGACCACGAGCGCCAGATCTCCGGCCGGCAGGGAATCGTCGAGCAGTAGCCGGCCGACCACCTTGTCCACGGCGTTGTGGCGGCCGATGTCCTCTCGCACCAGCACGGGGGCGCCGGCGCGGTCGATGGCGGCGGCGGCGTGCACCCCGCCGGTGGCATCGAACAGAGGCTGGCTGTCGAGCAGCGCCTCGGGGGCGGTGCGGAGCACGTCGAGATCCCACGGCTCATAGCGGGCGAGCAGACCAACCCGCTCGGTGAGCTCGGCGATCGCCTCCGAGCCGCACAGCCCGCACGACGACGTGGTCGAGCCGAGCCGGGGCGTCGGGATCGGGGCTTTGCCACCGGTTTCGACGCTCACCACGTTGAAGTCGCTGTCGGTCGGCGCCGCGGTGCGGCAGTAGCGGATCCCGGTCACCGGTGCTCCATCGAGCGCACCTTCGCCGAACAGGAAACCGGCGGCAAGCTCGAAGTCATGGCCGGGTGTCCGCATCGTCGAGCTCACCTGCACATCGTCGAGCCAGATCGCGAGCGGCTCCTCGACGATCACCGCGTCGGGCCGGCGCCCGCTCGACGTGCCATCGATCCGGCGGGCCAGTACCGATTCGCTGCGGGAACGGACCACGATACGAGCCTACGCCTCGCCCCATCGAAAGGGCGAGCGCCGCCGCTGCGATCAGTCGACGGTCACCCGGTGGAGCGTGGCCGAGAGGTGGTGGGTCAGGGGCTTGCCAACCGCCGCCATCGCGAGCTCGTAGCGGAGCTCGTCGCCCGATACCTCGAACCGACGCCGTATCTCGGTCACCGACTTGGCGGTCGGCGTGCCGACGACCGCGGACGAGCCGAGATCGAACACGCCGTCGTCGAAGGTGCCGAGGAGGAGCTCGACGATCCCCGTCGGGTGGGCCAACACGACCTCGACGTCACGACCCTCGATCAGCCGCCAGTAGCCCGTTTCGGCGTGGAGCGGGAGGTCGGTGCCGGCGTCTCGGGTCTTCTGGCCATAAGCGAGGAACGGCTTGCCGACATGACCGAAGGTCACCTCCTCGCGATAGGCGAAGTCCTCGATGGTCGGATAGGAGCCCGTGCCGCTCCCCCGCCAGGTCCCGACGAGTTGGGCGATCGGTGCGAGGTCGGGGTGAAGGTCGGGCATCTCGTAGAAGGTACCGAAAACCGTCAGCGCTCGACGATCTGGGGGATCGTCGAGCGCTGTTGGCGAATGAGCTTCGAAACCGGGCCGATCCCGAATCAGTAGTCGTCGAAGTCAGCCCCGGCCCCGTCGCCGTCTGCTGAGTCGCTGACGACCGCCTCGGTCGTCAGGAACAGGCCGGCGATGGAGGCGGCGTTCTGCACACCGGAGCGGGTGACCTTGGCCGCGTCGACGACACCGGCGGCTTGCAGGTCCTCGTAGACGCCGGTGGCTGCGTTGTAGCCGGTCCAGCCCTCCATGTTGCGGACGTGGTCGACGACGACCCCGCCCTCCTCGCCGGAGTTCACTGCGATCTGACTCAGTGGCCGCTGCAGGGAACGGCCAACGATACGGGCGCCGGTGGCCTCGTCGTCGTCGGAGAGCTTGTCGGCGACGGCGAACACCGCGTCCTGGGCCCGGAGCAGCGTGACGCCTCCACCGCAGACGATGCCCTCTTCGATGGCGGCCTTCGTGGTGGAGACAGCGTCCTCGATGCGGTGCTTCTTCTCCTTGAGCTCTACCTCGGTGGCGGCGCCCACCTTCAGCACGGCCACCCCACCGGCCAACTTGGCCAAGCGCTCCTGGAGCTTCTCCCGGTCGTAGTCAGAGTCGGTGTTATCGATCTCGGCCTTGATCTGCTCGACCCGACCGTTCACCTCGGCCGCCGAGCCGGCGCCCTCGATGATCGTGGTCTCATCCTTCGTGATCGTCACCTTGCGGGCTTGCCCCAGGAGGTCGAGACCGGCGCCTTCGAGCTTGAGACCCACTTCTTCGAGGATGACCTGCCCATCGGTGAGGATCGCCATGTCCTGCATCATCGCCTTGCGACGATCGCCGAAACCGGGGGCCTTGACGGCGGCCACGTTGAGCGTGCCGCGAATCTTGTTGACCACGAGCGTGGCCAGGGCCTCGCCCTCGATGTCCTCGGCGATGATGATGAGCGGCTTGCCGGTGCCCATCACGGCCTCGAGCACGGGAACCAGCTCACGGACCGAGCTGATCTTCGAGCCGACGAAGAGGATGTACGGCTCTTCGAGCACGGCCTCCATGCGATCCTGGTCGGTGATGAAGTAGGGCGAGATGTAACCCTTGTCGAAGCGCATGCCCTCGGTGAACTCGAGCTCCATGCCGAAGGTGTTCGACTCCTCGACCGTCACGACGCCGTCCTTACCGACCTTGTCGATCGCGTCCGAGATCAGCTGGCCGATCGTGGTGTCGTTGGCCGAAATAGAGGCGACCTGGGCGATCTGCTCCTTGTCGTCGACCTCGATCGACTGCGAGCGGATCGCCTCGACGGCAGCGTCGGCGCCGACGGCGATGCCGCGCTTGAGCGACATCGGGTTGGCCCCGGCGGCTACGTTCTTCATGCCGTCGGTCACCATCGCCCAAGCGAGCACGGTGGCCGTCGTCGTGCCGTCACCGGCGACGTCGTCGGTCTTCTTGGCCACCTCCTTGACCAGTTCGGCTCCGATCCGCTCGAGCGGATCCTCGAGCTCGATCTCCTTGGCGATCGAGACACCGTCGTTCGTGATCGTGGGTGCACCCCACTTCTTGTCGAGCACTACATTGCGGCCCTTGGGCCCGAGCGTGACCCGGACTGCGTCGGCGAGCGTGTTCATGCCCGCTTCGAGCTTGCGTCGGGCGTTGTCTTCGAAAGAGATGGTCTTCGCCATGAGGCGGCGTCCTCCAGAGCTGTTCAACGTCGGACAATCGGAATTAGCACTCTACCTGCGAGAGTGCTAATTCCACTGGCCTTCGGGAATAAGGAGCTCGGCACCCTGGACGGGCGAAGACCGACGGCAGCAGCCATCGGTCTTCGCATCCGGTTCCCGCGCGAGCGAATGTCCCGGCCAGACACGATCGGTCTGGCCGGAGCGGCGTTGATCGTGTTGGGCCGATGGGCCCAACACGAGGTGTCGCGCGACCCGGTCGCGGGGGCGAAGGTCCGTCGCTGGCGAGCAGGGCTAGCGTGGAGGGATGGCCAGCTCGGCGGTTCGCACCAAGCTCCCCATCCCGGTTCTGCTGCTGACCGTCGTGGCTCTCGCCGTCGTCGGCCTGCTGCTCGCGAGCGCGGCGGTCGGATTCTTCCTCGGCATCGTCCGGCTCGTCATCGTGCTGGCCGGCTTCGTCGCGATCGGCTTCGTCGGTCTGTTCCTCTGGCGGCGAGGCGAGATCAACCGCTGAGTCCTCGGGCGCCAGGCTCGAGGACCGGTTGGAGGTGGTGCGGCTCGGCTACGGCAGGGGCTCGAACCGTTCGAGCCGGGTCATCACCACCTGCTCCACCAGGTCGAGCGGGCGGGCGAGCGCATCGTCCAGCCCGAACTGCTCAGCAAGCGAGACCACCGAGAGCTCGGCCGGGATCGGTGTGTCGCCGTCTCGGTCACCGACCACCGCCACGACCGGGACCGACTGCTCGGCCGCCCAGGCCGTCAGGCCACCGACGACCTTCCCGTTGAACGATTCGTCGTCGAGGAAGCCCTCGCCGGTGACCGCCAGGTCGGCGCCGGCGAGGTGCTCGTCGAGTCCCACACGTTCGGCCACCACATCGAACCCCGACTCGATCCGGCCCCCGAGCGCCAGCAGGCCACCCGCTAGCCCTCCCGCTGCGCCGGCGCCCGCGACATCGGTGACGTCGATGCCATAGGTGTCGCGATAGATCTGGGTCAGCCGGTGCAACCTTCGCTCCAGGAACGACACGTGGCTCGGCTTGGCCCCTTTTTGCGGCCCGAACACCGCGGCGGCGTCGGTGAACTTGGTCTGGACGTCGGTGGCGATGATCAGCTCGACCTCCTTGAGCCGAGCTGCTGGCGGCAGAGCCTTGACCGCGCCCCAGCCGCCGTCGGTCGTGGCCGAGCCACCGAGAAAGACGTACACCGTCCGCGCACCGAGCTCGACTGCGGTGGCGATGAGCTCTCCGGTCCCGGCCGTGTCGGCGGCTATCGGGTCGTTGTGCTCCGCCCCACCTACCAGCAGCAGCCCCGACGCAGCCGCCATCTCGACGTAGGCTACGCGCCCATCGAGCCGCCAACCGGCGTCGACCGGCTCACCGAGTGGTCCGCTGACGGTCGTTGTCTTGTTCGGTCCACCGAGCGCGGCGAGGGAACCCTCCCCACCATCGGCCAGGAGAACCTCGACCGGCCGCCAACCACACCGCTCAGCCGCTCGAGCGCCGGCAGCCGACAGCTCGCCGCTGGTCGCCGTACCCCGGAACTTGTCGAACGCCAGGACGACGGTACCGGTCACATCAGACGTCTATCAGGCCGTCCTCGCCCACCACAACAACGATGCTGGCACTTTGTGTGTCACGGATCGGTGGATCGGCCGGATCGAGGGGCCCGACGACGGCCACCGGGTCGACCTGGAACACCTCGGCGATCGCGGCCGCCTCCTCCTCGAAACCGTCGGTGAAGAGAACCTGCGATGGTCCGAGGAAGTCGGCGTTCTTGGGAGCGAGGACGTCGTAGCCGGCGTCGGCGAGAACGGCCGATCCCCGTCCGGCTATGCCTTTGGCTCCGGCACCGTTGAGCACGAGGACCCTCACCTCGGCCGGAGCCCGTACCGCGGCCTCCGTGGCCTGGGCGGTGGTCGTGTCCGGGGCGTCGGAAGCGACTGTCGACGCTTGATCGTCGGCGACTATCTGGTCGTCGGCCATGACGCCGGCCTCGGTCGTACCCGGGCTCTCCGCCGTCGCTCCCTCGATCGTGCCCGAGTCGACCTCACCCTCGGCGCCGCCCGACGGGCCATCGTCACCGGTCGAGCCGCCGACGGCCACGTCGGCCCCAGCGGCGACCACGTCGGTTCGGGACTCGTCGAGTCCCTGGGTGATGACGAACGCACCGATGGCAACGGCCGTCACGATGACGAGCACCCCTCGGATCAACCCGACGCGGGCTGGCCCCGGCCTCTCGACTCGTTGTCGTTCCTGGTCCATACTGTCGCGCTCCGAAATGAGGTCGCCGGAACCCCCTCCTGACCCAGAGTAGAGACATCGACGGTCGCGTCCGGGGACCCGCACCGCCTTTCCGGGCGGCCCCCGGCTCGCTCACGCGTTCCGGGCCGGGATTCGTCGTCGTAGACTAGCGGCACGACGTGCCCGAATAGCTCAGTTGGTCAGAGCGCTGCTCTTGTAAAGCAGATGTCGTCGGTTCGAATCCGACTTCGGGCTCCAGGCTCGGGCGATCAGGTCAGGTTCATGAACACGATCCCCTCGACCGGGCGAGCCTCTACGGCGAGCTTGAGGTCAGGGAGATCAGAGCTCGGGATGCGCCAACAGATGTTCCCTTCGACCGCCTGGCCGGGTTCGAGCGCCGCGGACAGGACGAGCTCGTCGTCGACACCGGCGCAGCCGTGAGCCGTTCCGAAGAGCGTCAGCGAGGAGCCGATGGAACTGAGAGCCAGATCGCCCGAGGGGCCTGGTGACGGACCCGACTGGTAGGTGACCCGGACCCTCGTGACCGCCAACACCTCGCCATCGCCGGGAGCCTGCGAGGCTCCTTCGGCAAGGAGCTGATCGGTCCGATCGCTGACGGTATCGACGACCTGGATGACCCACCGGCGCTGCTCACCCGACACGTCATCGTTGTAGAACACGACGACGCCGGTGCCCGAGGAGTACGGCTCGCTCAACGACCCGTCGCCTCTCTGAGCCAGGGCGGCCTCGAGGTCGAAGCCGACCGGGGCCTCGTCCTGGCGGAGGAGGGCGAAGGCGCCAACGCCAGCGGCCACGAGCAGCACGGCTAGCCCGGCTGCGATCAGGGGCCACGAACTCCTGGACGAACCGTCGGGCCCCTGGTCGTCGGGATAGCCGCTCGCAACGAGCTCGTGCTGCCCAGAGTCGTCGTGCTCACCAGTGTCGACCTCCTGTTCGGGCAGCTCGCCGAGGTGGACGCCGTTACCGACGGCAGCGGCCGGGTCGAAGTCGTCCTCGACTTCGACCGGTGCATCGAGCGAGTGATCGACCGCGGCGACGTGGTGATCCAGCGACCCCAGCTCATCGACCGGCTCCGCATCGTGATCCTCCAACGACCCGAGCCCATCATCGTCCACGGAGAGCGACTTGAGCCCGTCATCGTCGACGGAGACCGACTCGAGCCCGTGATCCTCCAACGACCCCAGCCCATCATCGTCCGAGACCGACTCGAGCCCGTCATCCTCCAACGACCCCAGCCCATCATCGTCCGAGACCGACTCGAGCGCGTCATCCTCCAACGACCCCAGCCCATCATCGTCCACGGAGACCGACTCGTGTTGATCCTCGACCGACCCGAACTCATCGTCGACCGGCTCGATCTCCTCCTCCACATGATCGACCAGCCGGTGACCCTCGACCGGCTCGATCTCCTCCTCCACATGATCGACCAGCCGGTGGCCCTCGACCGGCTCGACGTGGTCGACGACCGCAGGGCGACCGGCATCGGCAAACGCCGGATCGTCTGGGCCGGGGTGGTCGGTCGTTGGCTCTTCGAAGTCGTGCTCCTCGATCACGAAACCGGCCGAATCGGTCGCCAACTCGTCATCGACCGTGCCGTCGGCCTCCAGCCCGAAGTCCGCCGACGGTGACGGTGGCTCAGCGTCGTCGGAGATACCGGGAAGGTCGTCGATGCTCGGCGGAGGACCGACGAAGGCCGTCAGCTCGCCCTCGTCGTCGTCGGCGTAGGGGTCGCTACCTCCGAACACGTCGTCGATCGGCGGCAGCTCGTCGTAGACCGGGCGCTGCGATTCAGCCTCGATGCGCTCCTCGCTCGAGCTGGTTCCGACCAACCCCGCGCCACCGGCGGGGAAGATCGAGGTCCGCTCGACTTCGTAGAGGAGCGAGGCGTTGGCGTCCTCGGTGCCGTTGCTGGCGTGCTCGTTGGGGCCCGGGGTGGCGGAGGGATCGTCGGGGGAACCCGAGCCCGCTGGGCCGTAGCCCTCGGGCCACCACTTTCCGTCGTTGGCTTGATACCACCCCTCGGGTGGAGGCCACTCGTACAAATTGTCGTCCCAGGCGGTGTAACTTGCCTCGCTCACGGCACTCCCCGATCTGTGGCGAAACTAGCCTTGATTGGCCTTATCTTCATCAATTCGTCTGGTTGGGCCTCGTGCGAACCACCTCGAAGCACGCAATGGCGGCAGCCGCTGCGATATTCAAGCTATTCAGCCCGCCTCGCAAGGGTATAGCAACAAGCATGTCGACTCGTTCTCGCACGAGTCGAGAGAGCCCCCGGCCCTCGGCGCCGAGGACGAGCGCGACGCCGTCGACCGCGGGGAGTGAACCGAACAGCGGGCGGTCGCCTCCGGCATCCAGGCCCACCGTCGTCACCCCGGACTCAGCGAGCCGGGTCAGCGCCGCCGGAATCCCGCCGACGACCGCCATCGGTAAATGCTCGATCGCCCCCGCCGCCGCCTTGGTCACCGTGGGTGTCAAGTGCACCGACCGATGGCGGGGCAGGACCACCCCGGTCACGCCGGCACACTCGGCCGTTCGGAGGACGGCGCCCAGGTTGCCCGGATCGGTCACGCCGTCAAGTACGAGCAGGAAGGGCTCGGGGCCGGCGACCAGTTCGTCGAGGGGATGCTCGGGCACTGGGGCGGCCCGGGCGATCACGCCTTGATGGGAGCCGGTTGCCGCCTCAGCTGCGAGCCGCTTGCGACCGATGGCCCGCAGCGGGACACCGAGCTCGCCAGCGAGGTCGGTGATATCGTCGATGATGTCGGCCCGGTCGAGATCGTCGCCGATCAGCACCTCTCGCACCGGCCGAAGACCGGCGAGCAGCAGCTCCCGTACCGCATGTCGGCCCTCGACCTGGTCGCCTCCGAGGCCCCGAGCGCCGCCCCGCCGGCCGCGTCGTTCCCCGCTGCCCTGTCGCTGACGCCGGCCCGCCGGTTGGCGGCCGGAGCGCTGGCTCCGCGACGGCTTGCCCCGCTTGGTCATGTCCGGGCCACCAGAGCCAGCGCAAAGCAGCGGATCCCACCTGCTAGCTCCGTCATCCCCTCGGTCCGCTTCCCCTTTATCGTGACCGGCGCCCCCACCGCTCCCGAGAGGATGCGCTCCATTCGGTCCCGGTGAGGCGCGATCTTGGGACGATCGAGCACGACCGTGCAGTCGACGTTCAGCGGACGCCACCCCGACGCCACCAGTGTCCCGACCGCACCGACGAGCATTGCGACACTGTCAGCACCAGCCAAGGAGGACTCGGTGTCAGGGAACAGCGTGCCGATGTCGCCAAGGCCGGCGGCACCGAGCAGTGCATCGGTGCAGGCGTGCGCGATCACGTCGGCGTCGCTGTGTCCGGCCAGGCCAACCTCTCCTGCAAAGGTGACGCCGCCGAGGACGAGCGGGCGGTCGCCGTCGTCAGCGAACGGGTGCACGTCGAAGCCGTGTCCGATTCGCAGGCTTTCGAGCTCCATCACCCGACTCTCCTGTCTCGGCTTGATCTCAGCCAGCAATGTCTCGGCGATCCGGAGATCGTGGGGCTCGGTGATCTTGAGGTTGACCGGCTCCCCCTCGACGTGGGCCACGCGATGCCCGAGGCGGTCGACGAGGGTCGCGTCGTCGGTCGCGACCTCGGCCGAGCGATGGGCTCGCCGGAGCACATCCACATCGAACCCTTGCGGTGTCTGCACCGCCAGATAGGCGGACCGGTCGACCGGGTTACCGTCGACCGTCCGGAGGCTGTCGGTGACCGGGACGACCGGCACCGCAGCGACCTCACCATCCGCCAGCGCATCGACCACCCGTTGGGCCACGGAGGTGGTTGCGAGTGGGCGGGCGGCGTCGTGCACGAGCACATGGGTACAGGTAGCGGCGACAGCGTCCAGCCCGACCCTGACCGAGTCCGACCTCGTCGCCCCGCCTTCGACCACAGCGTCCAGGCCCGTCGGATCGACCTCGCTGGTGTAACCGGGCGGCACGACCACCACCATCCCGGCGCACACCGGTCGGAGCGAGTCGATCGACCACTCGATCACGCGACGGTCGCCGAGGCTCGCGAGCTGCTTGAGGCCGCCGTAGCGAGTACCGGTCCCACCGGCAACGACCACAGCCCAGGTACTCATCGTCGGTGCCGCTGCCATCAGCCCTAACCCTATGACCACCCAGGCGGTTCACGGCGACCCATGGAGCCAATCGGCTCCGCGACCGCGCACTCATCCCGGCGAGCCTCCGGGGCCGAGCAGCCGGGCCATCGTGCACCGTTCACGGCGACCCATGGAGCCAAGCGGCCCGGTCATCGTCTAGCGTTCACGCGATGGTCGACCTGGAGCAGATTCAGACCGTCGAGCTCTTCCGCGACTTGGACGAGACCTCGCTTCGTACCCTGGCCGAGGCGAGCTCCCTGAGGAAGCTGGGCCGGGGCGATGTGTTGTTCACCGAGAACGACCAGCCAACCGAGCTGTATGTGGTCACCGCCGGGCGGATCGCGATGGTCAACCGCTCGATCGACGGGCGGGAGTCGGTGGTGGCGCTGATGGAGCCGGGCGACCTCTTCGGCGAGATGCCTCTGTTCGACGGGCAGAACCGCTCCACCGACGGTCGTGCCCTCGAAGCGTCCGAGCTGATCGCCATCCCCTACGCTCCGCTCCGCCAGCTCTACGCCGATCAGCCCGACCTGCTCTGGCGAGTCGTCGAGCTGTTCTCGCTCCGGCTGCGGGCCATGGACGGAGTGCTGGCCGACTCGGTCTTCCTCGACGTCACCGGGCGCACCGCCAAGCGGCTCTTGGAGATCGCCGGCGACCAGGACGACTTCTCGCTGCCCGTTACCCAAGAGGAGCTGGCCGGCATGGTCGGTGCTAGCCGGGAGCGGGTGAACAAGGCGATCGCCTCGTTCGTCAAGCTCGGCTGGATCGAGCAGCGCGACCGCCGCTACCACATCGTCGATCGGCAGCAGATGGAGCTCCGCTCGCGCTGATCCGGCTCGTTCAGAATCGCTCCAGGATCGATGATTCGGCCAGCCGGCCTGCTCCCTCCTTGAGTGCCTTGGCCCGCCCTGGCCCCACCCCTTCCACGGTCTCGAGCTCCGAGGTGGTCGCCCGCAGGATCCGTCCGAGCGTCCCGAACCGGTCGACGGCGCTGCGTACGACGGCCTCGTTCACCCGGGGCAGCTTGGACAACAGCCGGAACCCGCGAGCCTCGATGTTGGCGTCGAGATCCGGGGTCGAGCCACCGAGCCCGAGTGCTTTGGCGAGCGTGACGTCATCGAAGAGGGCTTCGTCGTCGAGCGAGGTGAGCGCGGCCATCGCACCATCGACTTCGAAGAGCTGGTCCTCACTGATGTAGTCGCGGATCAGCAGGCGACGATCGTCTTCGACTCCGACCATCAGCTCGTCGAGCTGGAGCCGTACCAGTCGACCATCGGAACCGAGCTCCACGAGATTCCGGTCGATCTCGGTCGAGATCCGGACCACCATCTCCGTCCGCTGGAGCACCTCGACCACATCTCGCAGGGTGACCAGGTCCTCCACCTCGAGCGCCGACAGGTTCTGGGAGACGACGTCGAGCCGGGCGCGGTAGCGCTCGAGCGTTTGGATTGCCTGGTTCGAGCGTTCGAGCAAGCGGCTCGCGGTCGAGAGCGGGTGCATCTGGTCGCCGACGTAGACCTGGATCTCCTTGCGGGATTCCGACACCGTAACCGTGGGGATGCTGAGCGAGCGGGCCACCCGTTCGGCGGTGCGGTGGCGGGTTCCGGTCTCAGACGTCTGCACGTTCGGGTTCGGCACGAGGTGGACGTTCGCTCGGGCGATGCGGCTCGCATCGTCGGCGAGGATGATGGCGCCGTCCATTTTGGCCAGCTCCGACAGCCTCTGGGGCGTGAAGGCGGCATCGAGCAGGAAGCCCCCGGAACAGATGTTGAGCACCTCCGGGCCATCGCCGATGATGATGAGTGCCCCCCGGCCCGACAGGAGGATGCGGTCGAGCCCAGTCCGCAGAGGCGACCCCGGCGCGACCTGGGCCAGCGCACGCAGCAATGAGCCTTCGACCCTGCTGTCCATGAGCGCATGGTAGACCACCGTCCGTCGCCGACGAACAAACGCCCGCTCGGTGGGCGCCCCCAAGGCGCTCGCCGACCGCGCCCAGCTCAGGCCGCTAGCGGCCGCCGGGAGACGATGGCCAACGCTTCGGCGACGGTGCCGGCCCGCAGCACGGTCATCCCGGTCGGCCCTTCTGGCGCCGAGCCGGGAACCAGCGCAGTACGGAACCCGAGGCGGTAGGCCTCCTGGAGGCGCAGCTCGAGCTGGGGAACCGAACGGAGCTCACCCCCGAGTCCGATCTCGCCACAGGCGACCACATCCGACCGAACGGCGAAGTCACCAACCGAGGACGCCAATGCGATCGCCATCGCCAGATCGACACCGGGTTCGGTCACCGTTGCCCCGCCGGTGGCCGAGACGAACACGTCGTTTCGGATCAGGGAGCACCCGGCCCGCCGGCCGAGAACAGCCGCGACCAGGGCTAGCCGGCGACCGTCGACGCCCTGGACCGTGACGCGCCCGTTGCCGGGCGAGGCATCCACGGTCAGGGCCTGGACCTCGACCAGCACGGGCCGACGGCCTTCGAGGGTGGCGACGACGACCGAGCCCGGCAACCCGGCCTGGCGGTCGGTCAGGAAGCGGCCGGAGGGATCGGACACCGAACTCAGCCCGATCGGGGTCATCTCGAACAGCCCAACCTCGGTCGTCGGCCCGAAGCGGTGCTTCACCGCCCGCAGATACCGCAGCTCGCCGGACCGATCGCCCCCGAACGACAGGACGGTGTCGACGAGGTGCTCGATGACCCGGGGCCCGGCCAGAGCGCCGTCCTTGGTGAGGTGGCCGACGAGCACCACCGAGGTGTCCAGCCGTTTGGCTGCTCCCACCAGCCGCTCGGTGACCGCCTTGAGCTGGGCGACCGTGCCGGGAGCGCCGTCGATCGAGTCGAGCCGGGCGCACTGGATCGAGTCGACTACCGCCACGAGCGGGCGAATCGCTTCGAGGGCGGCCACGATCGACTCGACCGACGTGTCGTCGATGACCGCCAACGTCTCGGGTACCGGTCCGAGCCGCCGAGCCCGGAGAGCGATCTGGGACGGGGCCTCCTCGCCCGCCACGAGGAGCGCCGAGGCCCCCCCGCCGGCCACCGACGCCGCGAGCTGCAACGTGAGCGTCGACTTCCCGACGCCGGGCTCGCCGCCGAGCAGCGTGACCGAGCCCGGGGTGAGGCCGCCGCCGAGCACCCGATCGGCCTCGTCGAGCCCGGTCGGCGCCGGGACCGCTCCCGTGCCGACCAGTTCGTCGAGCCGCTTCACCTCGACATCGGCGAACCGAGCGGACGAGGCCGCGGCCTCGGTGCTGTCGACCTCTTCGATCGACGCCCAGGTGTCGCAGCGGGTGCACCGCCCAGCCCAGGCCGGCGACTCTGCGCCGCACTCCCGGCAAACGAACGAGCGTCGTGAACGAGCCATGCGGCGACCCTAGGACAGGCCTGTGACATCGACGCCGTGGTCGCCTCCCTACGGTCGAGAGTCGCCGGGGCCCGGCGTGACCGCCCACGGTGTTGTGCGACACACCACTCAGGACGAGGCGTCGGCGCCGGCCAGCTCGTCAGCGACGCCGTCGAAGTTCCTGATGACGGTGTGGCCCCGCGCCTCTTCCTTCGTGCCCTCGGCGCTGAACCACGAGGTGGCATAGCCGAGCTCTCGGGCGGCGTCGAGGACATCGAGGTCGTCGTCGACGACGAGAATGGCACCGGGAGCCTCCCCGGTCATCCGGCGGAGGACCTCGAAGATCGGCTTGTCCGGCTTGCGGACCCCGACGGCGCCGCTGATCACCCACGGGTCGATCAGGGAGTGGAGGCTGTGACTGGCCCGCAGCTTCGCCGCCCACTCGGTGGCCTCGTTGGTCAAGCAGGCCGCCCGGACGCCCCGGTCGCGGAGAGAGCGAAGATACTTGATCACGCCCGGTGTCAGCTGGAGCTGTGCCAGGTACGCCGCGTCGAGCGTGTCTGCGTCGCCGGCGACCCCGATCGACGCCCAGAACTCACCGGTCGTGATCCGGCCGAGCTCGAGCAAACGGGCCTTGGCTTCGATGTCCTCGTCGGCCAGCCGCGAGGCCCGCTCCCGGGCGAACGGGATCAGCACCGTCGACACCGTCCCGCCCCTTCGGTACAGCACGCCGAGGCCGTCGAGCGCC
>JAOTYQ010000588.1 GCA_029861725.1 Acidimicrobiia bacterium
GGGACGTGACTTCGGTCTCACTGTCTTGACGATGTCAAGTTACGGTCTCTAGTCTCTGGTTCGTCAAACCTGACATTGTCAAGTCTGTTGGGTCAGCGTACGGAGGATGAACAGCATGCACCTCGAGGTTCGAGTTGGGCCACCCCGATCAACCGGCCGGCCGGCGCCCGAGATCCGCCGCGAGCGTGGGCCCGAGACCCGTAGCGAGCGATTGGTCTCGGCCCTGTACCGGCGGCGGGGGATCGTCTTCGCCGCCGTCTCCGCCCTCACGCTGGCGCTGATGGTCCCGCTCGTAGCCCTTGCCCCCAGCGACTCGGCCTCGACCGAGCCGGACGGTCCGGTCTTCGACGCCCGGGACCGCATCGATGAACGATTCGTCTCCTCGGTCCACCCGGTCTTCGTCGTGATCGAAGACGACGGCGGCGACATCCTCCGGGCCGAGCCGCTCCGCCGCCTGCTGGCCGCGGAGGACGACCTGCGGGCCGATCCGGAGCTCGGGCCCAATCTGCTGCGCTACTTCGACGTCGAGTCCCGGTCGGACGTGGTCGGCATCATCACGCTGGCCGATCTGGTCGACGCTCGCATCGAGGGAGGCCTGGCCACCGCCGACGACGATCAGGTCAAGGCTGCCGGAGGCCGACTGATCGCCGAGCTGGGGGAGCGGTCGGAGATCCTGGGCCTGTCGGCAGCCAGCCGCGTCGGCGACGACGGCCGCTGGGTCGTGCCGGCGGTCACGACCCTCGTGGTCTCCGACAACCAATCTCTGGGGTTCGGCAACACCTCGGTCAATCTCGGCGGGGACACCGAGGTCGAGGAGTACGACCGGCTCATCCAGGATCGGCTCCGCACCGCCGAGGGCCTCTCGATCTGGGGCATCGCCATCGACGTGAACCTCACCTCCCAGGAGCAAGGAGCGGTCGCCGGGCCGTTCATCGGGCTCACGATCCTGGCCGTGCTCGCCATCGTCGGGCTGACATTCCGCAGCTACTGGGTCGTCGCCACCGTCGGTGCGCTGCTGCTCGGGCTCATCATCTGGCTCAAGGGCATCAGCAACTTGATCGGGCTGAAGGACGATCTCGTTCTCTCGCTGATCGTGCCCGTGGCGATGATCTCCTTCGGCGTCGACTTCGCGTTCCACGCCATCGGCCGCTACCGGGAAGAGCGAGCCGCGAGCCGAGGCTTCGAGCGGGCGCTCGTCGTCGGCCTGGCGGCCGTGTCCGGCGCCTTGATCCTCGCCCTCACCTCCGATGCGGCGGCCTTCCTCGCCAACCTCAGCTCGGGCATCGAATCGATCATCCAGTTCGGCCTGGGGGCCGCCATCGCCCTCGCCGCCGCCTACCTGTTGCTCGGCATCGTCGCCCCGCTCGTCGTCGCGACGATCGAGTCACGGGTGCCCGAGCCCGCTCCCGGGCCTGGCCCCACCGCGATCCGGATCGCCGGCAGCATCGCGGCCGCGGCGGCGGCGATGGCGTCCGTGCTGCTGTTGGTGTTCATCCTCCCGATAGCCGGCGTCATCGCCACAATCGTCACGGTCGTCGTCACGCTCGTCATCCCCTACGCCGTGCGACGACGAGCGGAGCCCGAGGTCGCACCCGACGTCGACGTCGACGTCGAGCTCGACGGTCGGCCCGGCCCTGCCGCCGCCTCCGCCCACATCGGCGCCGTCATCGCGGCGGTCGCCCGACGCCGAGCGATCGTACTGCCGCTCGCCGTCGCAGTCACCGCCGTCGCCTCGGTGTACGCCCTCCGGGTCGACGCCGCGTTCGACGTGGAGGACTTCTTCTCGTCCGACACCGACTTCGTCGTCGGCCTCAACCAGCTCGACGAGCACGTCGGAGACCGGGGCGGCGAGCCGGCGCTGGTCTACGTCGAAGCCGACCTGACCGACCCCGAGAAGCTGCGAGCGGTGCGGTCCGGCTTGGACGAGATCCAGGCGCTCGAGGTCGACACCCTGGCCCGAGACGACGACGGCGTCGTGATCGACGGTGGCATCTTCAGCGTCTTCGACGCGGTCTGGGCATCCCCGACAGCCCAGGGCCTCATCGCCTCGGCGAGCGGGATCGAGCTGACCGACGCCGACCGCGACGCCATTCCCGACAGCCCCCAGCAGATCGCTGCGCTCATCGAGGTGACGAGCGGCACCGGCGTGCCCTTCGACACCGAGCGCCTCGCCCTCACCCCCGACGACGTGGCCACGACCGTCGACCTCGACGCTGAGCGGTCGGCCACCGTGTTCGAGCTGGGCCTGGTCAACAGCCGCTCACAGGAAGCGGTGTCCTCGGCCCGCGACGCCCTCGACCCGATCGCCGCATCGCTCGCCGATCAACTCGGTCCGGAGTCCACCGTGCAGGTCACCGGCAGCCCATTCGTCCGGGTCGCGTCGCTCGATGCGACCAGGCGGGCACTGAACGTGTCGTTACCGATCGCGCTCGTGCTCTGCCTCACGATCGCCGCGCTGTTCCTCCGGTCGATTCGGTACGGACTGGCGTCGATCGTGCCGATCCTGATGGTCGTC
Source organism: Acidimicrobiia bacterium (assembly GCA_029861725.1). Taxonomy (GTDB): domain Bacteria; phylum Actinomycetota; class Acidimicrobiia; order Acidimicrobiales; family SZUA-35; genus CADEDH01. The sequence goes on from JAOTYQ010000588.1 coordinate 2,516, forward strand.
GCCTGGCTCTACGGCTTCATGGAGCTCGCCGGGTACGCGATCAACATCGTCACCGCGACGATCGCTGCCGTGTCGATCGGTATCGGCATCGACTTCGCGCTGCACTTCATCGCCCGCTACCGCGAGGAGCTGGCCCGCTCAGGCGACCGGGACGTGGCGGTGCGGGCCGCCGGCGAGGGGACCGGGACCGCTTTGGTGGCCTCGGCGGCCAGCTCGGCGATCGGGTTCGGCATCATGGCCTTCGCCCCGATGCCGCTGTTCGCAGCCTACGGCCTCCTGACCGCCCTCATGATCGCGATGGCGCTCGTCGCAACCCTCGCAGTACTGCCCGGGCTGCTCGTGTCGATCACGTCGGACCGAGCCTGAGGCCGGAACCTTACCGTCCGCCGGGATCGTGGCGAGCCGGTCGGAGCTCCGGTGTAGGGTCTGGGCCGTGTTCGGCCTGATCACCGGGAGCGGCTTCTATGACATCCCCGACCTCGACGAGCGCGCCGTCGAGCCCGTCGAGACCCCCTATGGCGCCGTCGCGCTGACCACCGGGCGCTGGCGGGGTGAGGACGTCGTCTTCCTGCCCCGTCACAGCGCCGACCACTCGATCCCTCCCCATGCGATCGACTACCGAGCCAACATCTGGGCCTTGCACCGGGTCGGTGCCCGCTCGGTGCTCGCCACCGCCGTCAGCGGCGGCATCGATCCCGACCTCCGCCCCGGTCGCCTCGTCCTGATCAGCGACTTCCTCGACTTCACGAGCGGTCGAGCTACAACGTTCTTCGACGGTGTCACCGATCCTGGCTTCTCCCACAGCAGCGGGAGCGTGACCCACACCGACATGACCACCCCCTACGATCCGGCGATGCGCGCTGTGATCCGCCGAGCCGCCGAGGCCGAGTCGATCGACTTGGTCGACGGCGGCGTGTACTGCACCACCAACGGACCCCGCTTCGAGACGCCGGCCGAGATCGAGATGATGAGGGCGGTCGGCGGCGACCTCGTCGGGATGACCGGGTATCCCGAGGTGGCCCTGGCCGCCGAGGCGGCCCTGCCGTATGCGGCGATCGGGATCATCTCCAATCCCGCAGCGGGGATGGGGGCGGGCAAGCTCGCCGCCTCCGACATCGTCGCCGTGATTGAGCAGGTTGCAGATCCCCTCTATCGTTTGATCGGACGGGTGATCGAGTTGTCGAGAGTTGGATCGACCGAATGAAGCTGGCCATCGACATCATCGCCGCCGCCCAGGCCATGAACGCCAGAGGCATCAACTCCGGCACGTCCGGAAACGTGTCGGCCCGCACCCAGACCGGCATGTTGATCACACCGTCGGCGATGGATTACGAGCAGCTCACGCCCGACGACATCGTGGCCATGGACTTCGACACGACGTGGTTCGCCACGAACAACCTGCGGCCCTCGTCGGAGTGGC
>JAOTYQ010000589.1 GCA_029861725.1 Acidimicrobiia bacterium
CGTCGCCATCGAGAGCACGACTCGGCCCAGCGAGGTCATCGACGCCGACGAGCTCGACCTCGCCCCGCCGGACGAAGACGGCGGACAGGGCGAGGAGCTCAGCGACGACTACGAGGAGTCGGCCGACGACACCGCAGCTGAGAGCTTCGACGGCGACTACGCCGAGGATGAGGAGGCGAGCCAACCAGCCGTCACTGCTGAAGTAGGGGCCAACGGCGATTCGCAGGCGATGGCCTCGGGCAGCAAGGACGGGTCGGGACCTCCTCCGCCGACCGGTGATCCCTTTCTCGACGAGCTCCGACGCGTGACCACCGAGGAGCCGGGAGCGGGCGATCCGATCACCGACTTCCTCGAAGAGGACAACCCCAACCGGGGTGGCGGCTGGTTCGGCCGCCGCAAGTAACGAGCTACCGGTCCGTAACTGGTTCGATCCCGAATCCGACCGTGTCCCCACCGAGGGTCTGGCTGTTGGCCAGGCCGTGCGTTGTCTCGACGACGCGGGTGGCCAGCACCTGACTCGCCACCCACTCGAGATGTGGCGTCAACGCGGACCGCAGCTCATCCCCCAGATGCAGCTTGAGCTCGATCCGATCGGTGACCGCGAGCTCGCGCTCCTTGCGGAGCTGCTGCACGAAGCGGACGAGGTCGCGAGCCAGGCCCTCGGCTTCCAGCTCGGGTGACACGTCGGTATCGAGCACGACGACGGCGTCGTTGCCGGGTAGGGCGGTGGCCGTGACCCCCTCGAGCGGGTCGAGGCCGAGCTCGAATTCGTCGGCCTGGAGCGTGCGACCGGCGACGGTGACCGTCCCGTCGTCATTGGCCGACCACTCCCCGGCCTTGGCCGCCTTGATGACCTCCTGGACGTCAGGACCGAGCTTCGGGCCGAGCACCCGACCGTTCGGGCGAAGCCGGAACGCACCGTAGGATCCGACGTCGTCGGTGATCGCCACCGCCTTGACGTTGATCTCGTCGGCGAGGAGATCGACGAACGGCTCGATCGAGGCGACATTGGCCCCGGCCACCGTGGCCTCTGCCAGCGGGAGCCGAACCCTGAGGCCGTGATCGTCGCGAAGCGACAGCGCCGCCGACGCAACGTCTCGCAACCGGTCCATGGCGGCGACCAGCTCGGGATCGGCCGGCAGCTCCTCGGGATCGGGCCAGTCCTGCAAGTGCACGCTGGCGAGCGCCTCGTCGCCGTCGGCCAACGGGGCGGTCAGACCCAGCCACATCTCCTCGGCCACGAGAGGAAGCAGGGGCGCCATCGTCTTGGTCAGCGTGACCAGCACCGTGTAGAGCGTGTTGAGGGCGTCCCGGTCGGTCTCGGTCGACACATCGGTGTTCCAGAACCGCTCCCGGCTCCTCCGGATGTACCAGTTCGTGAGGGCGTCGAGGAATCCCTGGATCGCAGCGCAGGCGCCGGCCAGGTCATAGGCGTCGAGCGCCCGACCGGTGGTGGTGACCATCTCGTGGGTCTTGGCCAGGACGTACCGATCGAGCAGGTTGGTCGACTCGGTCGACAGATCGGCCCGGTAGCCCTCGGCGTTGGCGTAGAGCGTGAAGAAGCTGTAGGCGCTCCAGATCGGGTTCAGCACCTGCCGGACGACGTCGCGGATCCCCGAGCCGTCGGCATCGATGCGGAGATCCAGCCCGCGGAGGATCGGCGAGCTCATCAGGTACCAGCGCAAGGCGTCCGAGCCGATCGTGTCGAACACGACGAGCGGATCGCTGCGGTTGCCGAGGCGCTTGGACAGCTTCCGGCCGTCGCCGTCGAGCAGCACCCCGTGGCAGATCACGTTGGCGAACGCCGGTGAGTCGAACAACGCCACCGAGAGCACGTGCATCGTGTAGAACCACCCCCGGGTCTGGGCGATGTACTCGACGATGAAGTCGGCCGGGTTGTGCCGCTCGAATCGTTCGACGTTCTCGAAGGGGTAGTGGTGCTGAGCGAAGGGCATCGAGCCCGACTCGAACCAGCAGTCGAGCACCTCTGGCACCCGCCGCATCATCGACTTCCCGGTCGGGTCGTCCGGGTTGGGTCGGACGAGCTCGTCGACGAACGGGCGGTGGAGATCGTCGGGCCGCACCCCGAAATCGGCCTCGATCTCGTCGAGGCTGCCGTAGACATCGATTCGGGGATAGGCGGGGTCGTCGCTGCGCCAGACCGGGATCGGCGCCCCCCAGAACCGGTTCCGGCTGATCGACCAGTCGCGGGCGCCTTCCAGCCACTTGCCGAACTGGCCGTCGCGCACGTGCTCGGGGATCCAGTTGATCTGCTGGTTGGCCGCCAGCAGCCGGTCGGTCAAGTCGGTGACGCGGACATACCACGAGTTGATCGCCCGGTAGATGATCGGCGTATCGGTGCGCCAGCAATGCGGGTAGTTGTGGTCATACGTCTCGTGCCGCACCACGACACCCCGAGACTTCAGGTCGCGGATGATGTCGGCGTTGGCGTCGAAGACGTTCTGACCCGCGTAGTCTCCAACGTCGGAGGTGAAGCGGCCCTCGTCGTCGACTGGGACGACCAGCTCGATCCCCGCTGCCTCGGAGATCCGCTGGTCGTCCTCGCCGAACCCCGGGGCCAGATGGACCACCCCGGTGCCCTCGCCGGTGTCGACGAAATCGGCTCCCAGGATCACGAAGGCGCCCGGGTGTTCGGCGAAGTACGGGAACATCGGCTCGTAGGTCCGACCGACGAGCTCCGCTCCTCGCAGGCGACCGACCGGCTCGGCGTCGGCGCCGAACTCGCGCCGGTAACGATCGAGGCACGCCTCGGCGAGCACGTAGTGGCGGCTTGCATCGTCCGGGTCGGCGACGATCACGTACTCGATTCTCGGCCCGACCGCGAGCGCGAGGTTCGACGGGAGTGTCCAGGGCGTGGTGGTCCAGGCCAGAATCTGCATCGGCCCCGGGTCACCGTCTCGTGGCTCGAGGGAGAAGCCGACGGTCAGTGCGGGATCCTGGCGGGGTCGTGTTGCGTCGTCGAGACGGATCTCGAAGTTGGCCAGCGGCGTCTGGGCGCCCCACGAGTAGGGCATCACCCGGTAGGCCTCGTAGACGAGCCCCTTCTCCCAGAGCTGCTTGAACGCCCAGAGGACCGACTCCATGTAGGGCAGGTCCATCGTCTTGTAGTCGTTGTCGAAGTCGACCCACCGGGCCTGCCGGGTCACGTAGTCCTTCCACTCCGAGGTGTAGCGCAAGACCGACGCCCGGCACTTGGCGTTGAACTCGGCGATCCCGTATTCCGTTATCGCCTGCCGGCCCGATATCCCGGTCTCCTTCTCGGTCGCCATCTCGGCCGGCAGCCCGTGACAGTCCCAGCCGAAGCGCCGCTCGACCCGGTTGCCGCGCATCGTCTGGTAGCGCGGGACGACGTCTTTGACGTAGCCGGTCAGCAGGTGGCCATAGTGTGGGAGCCCGTTGGCGAACGGCGGCCCATCGTTGAACACGTACTCGGTGCCGCCCTCGGCCTCTGCAGCGCGCCGCTCGATAGAGGTCTCGAACGTCCGCTTGGCCGACCACCGGTCGAGGATCTGGCGCTCGATCGACGAGAAGTCGGGTCGAGTCGGGACCTCGGGATACGGGGCGGTCGGGTCGGAAGGGCTCATGACCCTTCACGATATCGCTGCGACCCGAATCGAAAGCCGGATTAGCGCCGTTGGTGGTCGAGTCGACAATCCTCTACACTACGCCGACCTTCGCACCGACAGGTTTGCCGTGTACCACGAGACAGACTTCATCATGACGACAGCCGAGCGCGACGGATGGGGCCAATCGATCGGCGGTGGGGGACGGCCGGAACGGCTGAAGGGGACGCACTGCAGGGCGACGGCGAGTACACCGTAAGCACCGACAGGATCGACGACAGAGCAGCGTGAGCGACAACGTGGCAGCGAAGAAGACAGCGAAGAAGAAGTCGCCGGAGGCCAAGAAGGC
>JAOTYQ010000590.1 GCA_029861725.1 Acidimicrobiia bacterium
CGCACCTCGCAGCACCACATCACTACGGATGAAAGTCAAGTGGTTCGTGTTACGGCGCTGCGTTGGGAAACGAACTCGCGGTAGGCACGCTCGGCGTTGATGGCCACTTGTTGTTCCCGGAGACGCTGCTCGCTCGAGGCATAGACCCGTCCACCGTTGCGCTTTCCGCGGACGCTGGGTGCCCCGGCAGTGAGTTCTACCCTGCGGCGCTTCTCCGCGGTTAGCGAAGGACGGCCGTAGGCGTACTCCTCATTCTTTGTGAGCATGTGCCAAAACAGCACCACGAGCTTCCTCGCCACCGCGACGGTCGCCACGTTAGCGCCGCGCCGCGCCCGGATCCGCTCAGCAAAAGCGTGCAAAGGTCCGGGAGCTCGAGCAACCACCCAAGCCGACTCGACCAGCGCCCACCGTGCCCCAGCGCACCCCTGCTTGGAGATAGAACCATGACGAGCAGGAGCGATCCCGGACTGGTGGACCTTGGGATCCAAACCCAGATAGCTCACAAGCTGACTCGGACTATCGAAACGGCTGATGTCACCGACAGCGGCCATGAACGCCGACGCGGTCGTGAGGTTGACCCCCGGCACAGTGAGCAGGAGCTGGATCGAGCGGTCCCCCAGGGCAGCTTCCGCGATGACTTGGTCGAGACGGTCGAGTTCCTCACCCAAGAACTGGAGCTGGCGAAGGCACGACGACACCGTTTCACGCTCGTCATCGGGCAGGTCGACACCATCAAGCCAACGCAAACCTTTCACACCGAACAAGTCCGATGCCGGCGGTCGCTCAACCAGATTCCGGTGCAACACAGCGTGGATCTGATTCTTCAATCCTGTGCGCTCACGGACGAGCTGGGAGCGGCGGCTCATCCGGCGGCGAGCCAGACGCGTCTGTTCTGAACCCAGCCACACCTCAGGGAAGAACCCCGTGCCAAGAAGTTGGGCAAGAGTGCGGGCGTCAAGCTGGTCGGTCTTTGCTCGTGCCGCCCCGATCAAGTTCGTGACTGCCGCGTTGGCCACCACAACCCGGGCAACATGAGGCTCAATGATCCGGGCGATCGCCAAAGCGTTCCCGGTCGCCTCCAGACCGACCTGATCGGTCCGCCGCAACGACAACGCAAACACTGCCAACTCTGCTCGACGGGCCGGGACCCGCGGATGTTTAGTCACCTTGCCGTCTTCGAAGATCGCCACCTCGCAGAAGTCGCGATGGACATCAAGACCTATCGAACGCATTACCTTCTCCCTTCATCGACGTGTGGGAGACAGGCGGGCGAACGACAACTACGGATACGTGCTCGCAGCACAACCGGGCCAGTCGCAGGGGCGGCCAACTACAACAGCGGGCTCGAAGCCCATAGTGGAAGTCTCGGCCTGCCCAACCATTGTTCTCCCAGGAAGCCCCGAACCCGGTGACCACGAACGTAACCGCCCGAGACCCAGGCGCCCAATACCATTGTCATGGCCCTACAACACCCACCGACCTCACCGCTCACTCAACCAAACAGCCACCCGCCCCGAACAGATCGCCGAACCCGCCCGAGAAGCCGCTCCGCCTCGTGAAGTCGACCCGATGCGACGGACTCATCAACGAATACCGACATGCCGCCTGACCAGCCATGACACAGTTTCCGGCACCCACACGATACTGGGTCGCGGTCGCTGACCAGGGACAACGCCGGCAATCCTGGTCCCCCGTGTTTCGTATCCTCTACCGATTCCTCAAAGCTCTGGTACGCCTCGCGGTACGGTCGGGCCGCGCCAAGGACCTCGAGATCATCGCGCTCCGCCACCAGCTCACCGTCCTTCGCCGCCAAGTCGAACGGCCCGCCATCGACAACAACGACCGAAGCCTCCTCGGGGCGATCGCTGCTGCGCTCCCCCGCCGGCTCCGGCAAGGCTGGTTCGTGACTCCCGAGACGCTGTTGCGCTGGCATCGCCGCCGGATCGCCCGGCACTGGACCCAGCCATCGCGACACCCCGGCCGGCGACCCACCGCCAACAATATCCGCAGCCTGGTCATCGAGATGGCTACCAGGAGTCCACCTGGGGGTACCGGCGCATCACCGGTGAACTCAACCGGCTCGGCCACCGCGTCGGAGCCTCAACGGTGTGGCGAATCCTCAAACGACACGACACGACACGACATCGACCCCGCCCCGAACCGCTCCGAGGTCACCTGGACCCAGTTCCTGCGCTCCCAAGCAGCCGTAGCCTGCGACTTCGCAACGATCGACACCGCATTCTTGCGCCGCTACTACCTGCTGTTCTTCATCAACGTGAAAACTCGCGAGGTGTTCTACGCAGGAATCACCGCGCACCCGACCGGGGCTTGGACCACCCAAGCAGCCCGCAACCTGTTCCTTCGCCACCGCGACCAGCTCGACGGCGCCGCGAGCACGCCGCTACGGGCCCTACGAGTCGTGCGAACCACCCGATGCGACGGCATCATCAACGAATACCGAAACGCCGCCTGACCAGCCAAGACGAGATATCGGGCACCCACAGGGCCGACACGCCGATCACCCAACCACTGGCCTCACCGGCGGTGGCCACCGCAGAGCTTGACCGGCGCAAGTTGAACCGTCGTCGTCGACACGTACTCCTCCGATGCCCCCGTGGGGTGCTACCCGATCCGGCGATGCGCGCTCACAATTGGGTCGATGGGCTCCTTGACTCGCTCTTCGGTGGAGGCGTTGACGCCCCATGAGCGCGTGTTCATCGGGGCCGGCTACGTCGATCTGTCCGAGGCCGATGCGGATTACCAGGCGCTCCGGCAGTTGTACCTCGATCTCGGGGCACCAGGTGCGTTCGATGCCGTCACGATCGGGCGCAAGGCTTCCGGAGAGGTTCGGTTTCACCGAGAACCCGATTACTCACAGGATCCGGCGGCGGACGAACCTGCCGCTCCCAGTCTGGCTGCCGGCCTCGGGGCCGCGCTGTTCCCCTCGGTCGCCGCCGACATCCCGGTCGGACGGCTGGTGGAGCGGAAGACACTCGGCACAGTTGCCGGGGTCGTGGCGATTGCCCTCGGACGCAGGAGTCTCGCCGACCTCGGAGCCCATTTGGATCACTGGTCTGCGGGCCTCATCGTGGCTGCCGCGGTCGAACAGCAGCACCGAATCCTGTCCGTGCTGACCAACACACACGGCACGATCGCTCGATCGGCGACCGTCGACGTCGAAACGTTGGAACGAACGACCGACCGCCTTCGCCGAGCCGCATCGAGAAGACCGCAGACGTCGTAGCCGCAGGACCGCGACGGGCCGGTGTCGACTGGTCCGGTCAGTCGGCCAGGTAGCCCAGGGTTCGAGCCTTGGCGACCGCCTCACGACGTCCATGGACGTTGAGCTTGTCGTACAGCCGCACCGTGTTCTTCTTCACCGTCCCCGGTGCGATGAAGAGCTCCCGGGCGATCTCCTTGTTGGTCATGTGCGCTGCCAACAGCCGCAGCACGTCGAACTCGCGGGGCGTGAGGGCGGGCTCGCCTGCGACCATCGGTGCGGTCTGCGCGGTTGCCGCCGCCTGTTCGGTGTCGAAATCTGGCTCGATCGCGGCCAGGATCGCCGCGACATGGTCGAGGGCGTCACCGGTGACGTGGAGGCGGTGCAGCAGCGGGACGAGTGCCGGCCCGAGGTCGGCGAGCCTGCGGATCATGCCACCCTCCTGCGAGAGCCGCACGGCGCGTTCGAGCGAGTCGAGCGCGCCGCGCTCGTCGCCGCGGCCGGCACGGTCCAGCGCCTGGAGTCCGAGGAGCCGGATGGTCAGCGGGCGATTGTGACGTCGTTGGGCCGCATCGAGGTACTGCTCGAGCAACTGCCGCCCGCGGCTGGCATCGGGTTCCGAGGACAGCAGTATCTCGACGTATATGGACGCGGGGTCGAAGAACATGAAGCGGTGGCGCTTGGACTCCGGGTCGGCGTTGCGCACCCAT
>JAOTYQ010000591.1 GCA_029861725.1 Acidimicrobiia bacterium
CTACACACGCAACCCGTGCAGCGCTACATCCGCGACGTCCACGCTCTCCTGCAACACCGAGCAATGGTGTGGGACGTATGTGGGCAGAACTGTGGCCAGGTCGCTCTCGGCGGCGAACCCGCACTGCCCATGGTCTGACCCACCGGTGGCGTCCCGCTCAAGCCTGGGCCCTCTCGACCAATCGGGCGATTGATTCGATGTAGCGACCGGGGTCGACCAGCAGCAGGTCGTTGTGACCGGCGCCTTCGACGAGCTCCGTCGTCACCTCGCTCGCCGTCAGCAACTCGGCGGTCGCCAGCGCGTTGTCGACCGGGACCAGGTCGTCGAACAGCCCGTGGATGATCAGGGTGGGCATCGTTATCGTCGCCAGCTTCGCCTCATGGGCGGCGACGAGCCGATCGAGCTCCGCGCCGGGATGTAGTCCCAGGCGGTCAGCGAACCGCCCCACGTTTCCGGCGCCGCTCTCGAGTATCAGGCCGTAGTAGCCGGGAACCCGCGCTGCTACCTCGAGCGCAGGATTGGCGCCAAGGCTGCGCCCCATCACGAGACGAGGACCGTCGAACCCATCGGCGTCGAGTAGCTCGAGCGCTCGTTCCCCGCACACGGCGCCGTCGGCGACAAGATGCTCGATCGTCGGGGAGCCGGTGCTGCGGCCGTAGCCGCGAAACTCGAACACGAACAGATTCGTCCCGATCGAGTGGTAGAGCGGAGCGATGCCGTCGTGGTCGCCGAGCACCTCCCCATTGCCGTGGAAGTAGACGATCGTCGCACCGTGAGCGTCTATCTCGTAGCGCCTCGCAGCGATCGACACACCGTCGCCGACCTCGACGACATGATCGGTCGCACCCGCCGGTGTCGGGGATGGATCGGGTCGGGGGAAGAAGATCTCAGCGCTGACGCCTCCCCGGTCGAGCAACGAGTAGTCGGGATCGTCGGCCACGGCCGCAGCGTAGTTGGCGTTGCATCACCACTTCCCGAAACTGGCTACAAGGTGGACCTGGTGGCGGCGACCGTCGGGGAAACGCTGGAGCGCCTCCGATCCAACACCTAGGTCACTGGCCCTCGGGCGAGCCAGGTCAGATAGCGACTCCGCCAGACCTCATCAGAGGGCCCGAAATACTGGACGCTGGTGGACCTTATAGCACGGCTCTCAAACCCCGATTGGCCTGGCTGTTCCTGAGGACGTCAGGGCAGTACGACGAGCTTGCCGGTAGCTCGACCGGCTTCCATGTCGGCGTGGGCCTCTGCGATCTCGTCTAAACGGTAGGTGCGGTGGACGGGCACTCGGGCTCGACCGGCCGCGACGTCGTCGAGGAACTCCTGCAGGACGGAGGGCGACAGATCGCTGGCGTCGCCTCCGTAGGCAGTCAGCCGCACCCCGCGCGGGAGGTATTCGATCGGGTAGAAGTCGCGCACGGTCCACTGGTTCGACAACATTCCCGTGAAGCACACCACGCCGTGCACCCGTGCTGCTCGGAGTGTGTCCGGGAGGGTGGGTGTCCCGACGAGTTCGAGCGCGGTGTCGACGCCGTCGGGGATGAGGCTGCGGACCTGAACGGCGACGTCGCCGTCGTCCACCAGCGGGTGCTGCACGCCGAGGTCGCGCAGGACGTCGGCGCGGTCTGGGTTGCGGGTGGTCGACAGCACGGTCATGCCGAGCCGGCGTGCGAGCACGGCGGTCGCCATACCGACCGACGAGGTGCCACCTCGGATCAGGATCGACTGCCCCGGTTGGGCGTCGAGGCCGACGGTGAGCGACCCGTAGGAGGTCTGCAGCATCTCGGGCACCGCACCGAGGGTGGCCCAGTCGAGGTCGCTCGTGAACGGAACCGCCTGGCCGACCGGAACGCAGGTGTATTCGGCGTACCCACCATCGAAGGTACGGCCCATGCCTCCCATCATCGCGGCGACCTGGGTGCCCGGTGTGAGCTCGCCACCCGGACAATCGACGACCATGCCCGCCGCCTCGATGCCGAGCACTCGAGGGAAGACGACACCGTCGGCGAGCCCGAGCCGGGTGTGCAATTCGGACCGGTTGAGTCCGAAGGCTTCGACCTTGATGAGTACCTGGCCTGGCTCGGGCACGGGCACGGGCACCTCGCGAACCTGCAACGCCTCGGGCGGCCCCGGACCGTCGAGCACGACGGCGCGCATTGAGGTCTGATTCTCGGCCATCAGGCCCTTCCTTCTTGGTCGGCGATGTGTTGTCGTAGGTCTCGCACGGTCGACGCAAACGCAGCCAGCCGCTCGGGTGGCAGTGCAGCTCCGAGCCAGGCCTCCAGCTCGTCTTCGAACGAGCCTCGGGCGGCGTCGAGTCGGCGGCGGCCGGCGCGAGTCAGGGCGAGGACCGACGATCGGGCGTCACGGGGGTTCGGGGCTCGGCTGCACCAACCGGCCTGCTGGATGCGGTCGACCAGCTTGCTCGTGCCGCCCACCGTGATCGACAACGCCTCGGCGATGTCGGCAACTCGGCAGTCGGGAACCCGATCGATGACCTGCATCAGCTCGAACCACGAGAACGGCAGGTCGTGATCGCGACTGAGGCGACGGTCGACCAGATCCCAGACCTCGGTCTCGAACCTCACCAGGTCACTGAACAACGTCGCCAGCTCGACCGACGCAGCTGCCCTGGACGCCAATTTAGCTTCCACGGAATGAATGTTACCCGGCAACCGTTAGCTTCCGTGGAATCTACCTTGAAGGACATGACCATGAGCACCCATGAGAACCAGATCCGAGACCTCCTCGCGACCTACGAGCGATCCCTCAACGCCAGCGACGCAGACCTCGCCGCATCGTGCTACACGTCCGACGGCGTTTTCATGCCCACCACCCTGCCAACCGTGACCGGGCCCGAAATGGCCAACGGGTACCGCCAGATCTTCGACGCGATCCGCTTGGACGTCACATTCACCATCGACGAACTGGTGGTCGCCACCGATGAGACCGCCCACGCCTTGACCCGCAGCAACGGAACGCAGACCGTCATCGCCACCGGAGAGCAATCGGCCGAATCCAACCGCGAGATCTTTTTGTTCCAGGGAACCAACAACGACGGCTGGAAGATCGCCCGCTACATGTTCAACAAGCCCGAGTAGCCAGCCGCTGCGACCAGGGGGTTTGAAAGAACGCGATCACCACAGTCTTCACAGTCTTCACAATTGCTCGAACACATGTTCGCAGTGGACGCAGCCGGACTCGAACCACGCTCACCCTTGCCGACGGGACGTCGCTGACCGTAGACAACCTGCTAGGCGATCGAACCGACGCCACGAGGGACCAGCAGTTGCCCGACGGCGCGCTCATCACATCGATCGACCTGCCGGCGCCGTGGCCCGACGAGCGGGCCTCGTACTTCCGTTCGATCAGCCGATTCGAGGCCGAATGGCCGTTTGGTCGGGTGCGTCGTCCGTGCCCGTTTCGACGGCGAACGAATCGCCGACTGCGCAGTAGGTCTCGGTGGCGTTGCCACGGTGCCCCTCCGGATGGACCCAGCCGAATCGATCCTCACCGGAGCCTCGCTGTCCGACGAGATCATCGACCAGGCAGCCCGTGCCTGCACCGAGGGCGCATCTCCGCTTGCGGAGCCCGGCTACAAGGTGGACCTGGTGGCAGCGACCGTACGGGGAAACGCTCCCCGGCCACGGTCAGGTTCTTGCCTCTGCGTTGGCTTTGCCCGCGCGGGCGGGGTCGAGCCTGACGGCATGACCGCGCCTTCGCACACTCCCGTCTCACCGCAAGCCTCAGCCACGACCGGAGGGGTCCGTGCCCTGCTGGATGAACGGACCGCAGGTCTACCGGTTTGGGTCGTGGTGACCCAGGTGTTCCTAGGTCTCGGTTGGTTGCGGGCGGCGGCCGAGAAGCTGATCAGTGGCGGGTGGTGGCGGGGCGAGGCCATCGAGGCGTTCCTCGCCGAGCACGAGGC
>JAOTYQ010000593.1 GCA_029861725.1 Acidimicrobiia bacterium
GTGGGCGTCGACGTCGACAGCGTCGACGGCGTCGTTTGCGGTGCGGTCGTGACCGGCGCCGTCGTGACCGGTGCGGTGGAGACCGCCGCCGTGGTCGGGGGCCGGGTCGTCGGCGCCCGGGTCGTCGACGCCCGGGTCGTCGTGGTCGACACGACCCGGCTCCCCACGGCAGGGTCGGCCAAGGTGGTCGATGTGACGCTCGACGACGGCCCGGCAGCCGACGTCGTCGATTGCTGCGGGGCGGTCGTGGCGTCGAGCGTCGAGCTCGTCTGCTCGGTGGTCGTCGAGATGCTCACGTCGGTTCTGGCCTCACCGATCAGCCGGTTGCCGCCGAGCCGCCACGCCAGGGCGGCGATCGCAACCGCGAGGAGGGCAACGGCCGCCGGGACGAAGATCGATCGCGCCTTGCCGAACGGCTCCGGCGGGGAAGCCGTGCGCTCGGCCGGTACGAAGCCCAGGCCCACGGCCCGATCGAGTCCGGCTCCCTCCCCCGGGACGGCGCTGGGGTGGGTAGGACGGGAGTCAACCAGCTCCCGGGCCGGGGCCGTCCGCAGCACGGTCGGTGTGCGGACGCTGCGACCGTTCAGCCCGTTGGTCAACTCGCGCTCGAGCTGCTCGGCGGTTGGGGTCCGGCCAGCGGGCTCGGCCACCATCGCTCGGCGAAGTGTGGCGTCGAGCCAGGGCGGGGCGAGCGAATCGGCCGGCAAGGCGGGCGGCGGATCGTTGAGCCGCCCAAGGCGATCGTGCAGCCCACACCCGAACGGTGGGTGGCCGGCGATCAGCTCGTAGAGCGTCGTGGCCAGCGAGAAGACGTCGGACGGCGATTCGCGCCGCGCGCCTCGCAGCGCCTCGGGGGCAACGTGCGAAAAGCTCATTGCCTCGATCGGACTGGTGTCGTCCTGGAGGCAGGCGATCCCGAGATCGGACAGCAGGGGCGTGCTCGGCGGGTCGAGCAGGATGTTGTCCGGCTTGATGTCACGGTGAAGCACACCGTTGTCGTGAGCATGCTGCACCGCTCCGCAGACGGGGATCATCCAGCTCGCGGCGTGCTGCCAGGCAACCGTGCCGCTCGCCCTCAGATACTCGCCCAGGCTGCCGCCTTCGACGAGGTCCATGACCAGGTAGGGGCGGGCAGCATGGTCGGTGAAGCCGGCGTGATGGATCGTGACGATGTTCGGGTGCCGGGACAGGGGCCCGTGGATACCGGCCTCGTTCTCGAACGCCTCGCGGGCTTCGATCCCTGCGACCGGGCGGAGGATCTTGATCGCCAGCTCCCGCTTCAGCAAGCTGTCATATCCCCGGTAGACCTTGGCGAACCCGCCGCCGCCGATGACCTCGCCCACCTGGAGGTTCGGCAAGCCCAGGCTGTAGCTGCTTTTGGTGATCTCGCCCATCACGCCCCCCTCGCCCGCCAGTTCCCGCTCAGTCGATCGGCGCCCGACCGACCGACCGGCCTCTGGGTCGATCGTCTCGTCAGCGACTGCATCCGTCCGCCGAGATTTCCGCAGACGACGGCCCGCTCCCACTCCCCCACGCTCTGAGCCGTCCAGGCGGCGTCGGGGCGCTCATGTTGCGAGCCCATAGCTACCGGCAGGGCGAGACCCGTAGGGCCGCCACGTCAACCCATCCGGGCCGAGAACCGGGCGGTCGGCATGGGGATCACCGAGCGGGCTCGTCCGCCAACCCTTCACGTAGGGGAAGTTGCTCTCCATCTGGAGGGTCATCATCACGACGTCGAGCGCCGACCGGGATCCATCGAAGGTGGCTACGAGCTCGTCGAGGCAGGCTGCGCTGTCGGAGCAGCTGTCTGCTCGGGCTGCCTCGACGGCGACGACCAGATCGGTGGCGGTGCGGAGCCCGAGCGCCCGCAACCGGGCCACTCTCTCGGTTGGGGCCTTGCTGCTCGACGGCGGCTCGAGGTGAATCATGAGCATCGCCTGATCGATCCAATCGATGAGCCGGGCAGTCGGGATTCGGGTTGCCACCATCAGCTGGACGATGTCGCCATGGGCGAGGGCCTCGACGTCTCCCAGGCCCTCGGCCTCCAGCCTGGCCCGCTCGAAGATGTCCACGTGGTCGAGCACGGAGAGGGGACGACGGTCGGCCATGGCGTCATCGACCTGCCGGGTCAACCGGCGCAACCAGGTGAGCCCCAGCCTGCGGGTAGACGTTGTGGCGCCCTCGAGGTTCGCGTCCGGAGGCCGAGCAGAAGCGGTCGACGAGTCGTCACTCTCGCCGGGCACGCGGCCGGCCAGCAGGTTCAGCGGAGCGGTGAGGATGGCGCCGATCACCGGTGTCGGGGTGACCCCGGCGAGGAAGGCGACGGCGATCGCCGGTGGTGATTCCCCCCATGGCGTCACGACGACAACCAGGAACGCAACCGACGACGCTATCGCAACCCGGGCCGCCATCGCCACGTACATCTTCGGGTTCAAATCGCGACGCGAGAACCCTCGCAGGGCGACGAACAGGCTGAAGAAATAGGCGCCGAGGAACGCAGCAGTGGCCGCCGACGGATCCGGATCGAAGATCTGGAACCGGCCGCCGCCCCCCGACTCCTCAGCCGCGATGGCAGCGATCGTGGCCGCATCTCGCGCCTCGGCCGCATCGGCCGCTGCCTGCTCGGCCAGCTGCCGATCGGTGAGCTCGCCGGCGGTCGTGGCCCTGGAGGAGTCCGGATCGGTGGGCGCCATCTCGACGGCCTCGGTGGCAGCATTCGTCGCGATCTCCCTGGCGTCCGATGCTTGCTGGGCTGCTGCCGCCAGCTCCTCGGAGTCGCCCGACGACTGGGCGGCAGCGGCCGCGGCTTCAGCGGTCGACGCCGCGACTGCCGCTCGGTCCGCGGCGACTTCCTCGGTGACGTCGCGGGACTTGGTCGGCAACACGAGGATGGTCCAACCGACGGCGAACAGGATCGTGGCAACGATGATCGGCGACCGCTTCCCTCCAGCGGTCCGAAACGCCCCGGAGCCATGCCCGTTGCCCTCGGTCAGCTTGTGCCCGTAGCGTGCGTGCAGATCGGCGAGCGTTCCGAGCCGATGATCGAGGCGGAACAGGTCGCGCCACCACTGCGGCCGAAGGCTTCCCACCCGGATCCGGTCGAAGAGGAAGAACAACATCGCCGGCAGCGTGACGAGCACGACCACGTACATCACCTGGATCGACCGCCACGCCGCCTCGCCGGCATCGCGGGTGTCGATAGCCAGGCCGCTGTCGAACGATGCGATCGTGTGCAGGTCGGTCCCGAAGTACAGCCACGTCGCCGGGAGCACGATACCGACTGCGGTCATCACGAGCAGCACACCGGCGTTCCACAACCGCTGACCCATCTCGGCGTCCGATGTGGAGATCCCACCCAGAGACAGTCCCGCGTCGCCGTCGACCCGATCGGCCCGCTCCTGGCGCTTCCGGTCGCGATAGTCGGCGGCGTACCAGTAGACGCCGGCGACGACGGTCGTTCCCAGCGCCCCGAAGAACAGACGACCGGTGAGCGGATCGAGCAGCGTCCCCGCCTGGACGAACCGCACGAGCACCACGAAGGGGATAGCCACGAAACCGAACAACGCAATGACGCCGACCAGCCCTGTCCCGAGCGAGGGCTCCACGTACTCGCGGAGCCGGAGCTGGTGCCTCTGCCGGAGACCGTACAACTGCGGGCTGAAGCACCCCAGACGGCGACCCGACATCACCCGAACCCCGAGCGCAGGGACCGACAGGTGCCGATCGCCGTGGTCGACCTCGATGTCATACGGCGTGCGGTTCTCGACCAGGTACGTCGCCGTGTCCTTGATTCGGAACGTCTCGTCGATCGGTTCGCACCCTCCGCAGTCGCTCATCGTTCCCCCATGAGCTGCTCGTGTGAGCGGCGGTCGTCGCTCAGCGATCATGAGCGCGATCGTTGGCCATACGTACGGTGACTTCGGT
>JAOTYQ010000592.1 GCA_029861725.1 Acidimicrobiia bacterium
TGCGCCGGGACGGTGCCCGGGGGAACCCGCAGGGTTCCTGGAGTTTGGCCTCCGGCCAAACATCCCAGAACTCGATACAAAATCACAGGTCCACGTCCCCAAGGAAGCTAGGTGCGGCGGGACGGCTGCCCGGGGAGACCCGCAGGGCTCCTGGAGCTCGGCTGCGAGCACCGCAGGTACGCCGGGTGGATGTCTCGGTACGATCGAACCCGAGTCGTTGGGCCCATGTTCACGGAGACGAGTACGAGATCTCATGACGTCGGCAAGAAAGCACCAGATCAGGACCCTGCTGAAAGGTATCGAGACCGGCGACCCCGAATCCGTTGCAGTCGTGAATGAGGCCAAGTACATCCAGCACAACCCGATGACTCGTGAGGGAAGCGAGGGCTTGGCAGAGCTGTTCAAACGGCTGTCACAGACGTCGCCCCGCGTCGGCATCGTCCGGATGCTGGAAGACGGTGACTACGTCGTGGCTCACACCGAGTACGACTTCGACGACGTCGTCGTCGGTTTCGAAGTCTTCCGATTCGAAGACGGACTTGCCGTTGAGCATTGGGACAACCTGCAACGTGAGCACGGAGCACCGAATGCCTCCGGCCACACGATGAACGACGGACCCACCGAGGTGACCGATCTCGACAAGACCCAGCCGAACCGCGAGCTCGTCAGATCCTTCGTCGACGACATTCTCATCGGTCGTCGACTCGACAAGTTGGACGACTATGTCGGTGATGCAGAGGGCTACACGGAGCACAACCCCCAACTGTCCGATGGCGTCCAGGCTCTGCGCTCGGCGCTGTCCGAGGTTGCCTCCAACGGCGAACCAGTGATCGTCTACAGCCGAATGCATCGACTGATCGCGGAAGGTAACTTTCAGCTCTGCGTGTGCGAAGGCTTTCGCGACGGAGTCCACACCGCCTTCTACGATCTCTTCCGTGTCCACGACCTCAAGGTTGTCGAGCACTGGGACACGACCGATGCCATTCCCCCGCGCTCCGAGTGGAGGAACGACAACGGCAAGTTCTGAAGCCGGACGACACCGCAGCGGGGGAGCTGCGCCGGGTGATCCAGTCGAGCCGCCGGAGCTTGCTCCTCGAGCGTCGAAGACGTCGACCGGTCACGGCTGCTCAGCGATCGAGAAGCTCCGGTAGGACGTCGTCACAGAGACGCCGGAACTGGCCGTCCTGATCGAACGAGGTACAGCGAAGCGTGATGGCAGTCGCCCCCTGGTCGACGAGGTCGCGGAGCTGGGCTTGGCATTGCTCGGCGGTCCCGGCTGCGGTCCACGCCTCGACCATGGACTCGTTGAACACCGGTCCGTAGTAAGCGTCGAGGAATCGTTTCGACTCGGCCAGACACTCGGATCGGTCGGGACCGACGTTCACATTGTGGTAGGCCATGACAGGGAAGCCGTCGGTGTCGAGATCGGCCTCGGCCCGGAAGCGGTCGACATCGCCCACCATCGCCCGCAAGACGCCCGGCGCCAGATGGCAGGTTTGAAATCCGTCGGCCAGCGTCGCCACTCGTTTCAACGCTCGATCCCAATAGCGGCCGGGGGCCGGGTTGGCGGCGATCCAGATCGGGCACCGATCCTGCATCGGTCGGGGCTCGATGGTGAGATTCTCGTAGCGGTTGAACCTGCCGTCGAACGACAACGACTCCCCCGACCACAGGCGCCGGCAGATCTCGATGTTCTCCTCCAGCCTGGCCGCTCGGTCGATGTCGGCGACACCACCGAAGTTGCGGCCCTCGTGGCGCGATGCCCCATCGGCCGAGACGATTCCCGTGCAGGCAGCCAGCACCATCCGACCACCCGAGACCTGATCGAGCGTGGCCCACTGGTAGGCGAAGAGGGCCGGATCTCGCACCGGGAAACTGGCCATGCAGCCCACGCCGAGCCGCAGCCGCTCGGTTGTGCCAGCCAGCGCACCGAGGAGCCCGATCGCCTCAGGCCGTGGCTTGGCCGTCAGGCTGTCGCCGACCCACGCCGACTCGAACAGGCCGGTGGCCTCGGCCCGGGGAGCGAGTTCGAGCAGCTCGCCGAGCGGGGCCACGCCGATCATCGCTCCCCGCTGTGGAATGGTGATACCAACGGAAAGGTTCATCAGCGCCAGGATCTCACAGTCGGTGGCCCAGCGGCTTCTCTGGCGCGAACCGTCGGGTTCCTGGCCAACGCGTCCACGGACGAGACGAGCCCTCGACGGAGCGTCCGTCTTGCGAAGTCCTCGTGATCACGTGGCGCACTCGCTCTCGCCGATGTCTGCCGCATAGGGGCTTGCTTCGCCGTAGTCGGTGTAGAAGCCGGGATCCTGGTCGAACGTCGGGAAGCTATCGAGCTCCTTCAGTTCCGCTCCGAGCGCCGATGCGCCGCCGGCCCGATCGAGCCACGTGCGGAAGGTTTCGCCGGCCGTCCGCTCGGCTGCGAATCGGCGGATCACTCGCACGGCGCCTTCGGCTGCGTTCTTGGCCGGGAGGCGAAGCACCTTGTCGCCGAAGTGGATCTGCTCCTGCCCGACGTAGCCGCCGAGCAACATCTGGTAGCCGGGTGCGGAGCGCCCGTTGACCCGGCGCTCTGCGCCGAAGAAGCCGACGTCGGCTGCGTGGTGCTGACCGCACGAGTTGGTGCAGCCTGAGATGTTGATGCGTATCCCGCCGACCTCGGCGAGCCCCTCCTCCTCGAGGCGCTCGCCGATCGCCTTCGCCAGACCACGGCTCTGGGTGACGGCGAGGTTGCACGTGTCGGCGCCCGGGCACGCAACGACATCGCGGGCCAGCTCGGCTCCGGGCTGCGCCATCCCGATCATGTCCAACCGCTCAAACAATGTGGGCAGCTGGTCCTCGGTCAAATCGCGGAAGACGACGTTCTGCCGGTTGGTCAGGCGGACACCGGCGCCGAGCTCACGTTGCATCACGGCAAGGGCCCGGAACTGGTCGGCGGTGATGTCGCCCAGATCAGCGTGTGCGTAGGCCGACACCGAGTGGTTGGCAGCGCCGCGGACGACGTTGGCGTGGTGCCAGCGCACGTAGGGCGACAGGCCTCCAAGACTCACCGGGGTGCTCCTGGGGTCCACCCTGTCGATGCCCTGCCCGATGGGGGTGATCTCGCCATCGTCCACGACGCCGGCCGGCTCGTCACCGTGCTCGATCACCTCGACCGGGAGACCGCCAGGCCACGATGAGGACGCCACGAGGAACTTCCGTGCGTTCAGCACCCGGCGGCGAACCTCGTCGATGCCGAGGGTGTCGACCAGCCATTTCATGCGGGCTCGTAGCTTGTTGTCACGGTTGCCGGCCTGGTCGAACACGCGCAGGATCGCCTCGATCGTGGGTAGGAGCTCCTCGCGGGTTGTGAACTCTTCGAGCGCCAGTGCCGGGTGCGGGTTGGCGCCGAGCCCGCCGGCGATGTACACGCGGAAGCCTCGCTCGATCGCACCGTCGGGCCCGGTCCGGCTGACTGCGATCACGCCGGCGTCGTTGAACATCGCCTGGCCGCAGTCGGTGGCGCAGCCCGAGAAGTTGACCTTGAACTTGCGGGGCAGGCGTTGGCCGAGCGGGTTGCGCACGAAGTGCTGGTACGCCGCCTCGGCCCACTGGGTGATGTCCAGCACTTCCTGCGGGCAGGCGCCGGCGAGATGGCACCCCTGGATGTTGCGGACGGTATCCCCGCATGCCTCCCGGCTCGTGAGGCCAACCGAGGCGAGGTGCTCCATCACGTCGGGGAGGTCGCGCAACTCGACGAAGTGGAACTGGAGGTTCTGGCGGGTGGTGACGTGGCCCCACCCGCGGCTGTACCGGTCGGCGATATACGCCATCATCTCCAGCTGCGCGGGGGTCAACGAGCCGTAGGGCACCCTGACCCGGACCATTTGGTTGGTGCCGCCCTGCCGCTGGCCGTAGATCCCGTTCGTCAGCCGGATGACCCGG
>JAOTYQ010000084.1 GCA_029861725.1 Acidimicrobiia bacterium
GAGCCGGGCCGGGGTGCCGGCGGTGGCGATGACCCGGAGTCGGGCGGCCGCCATACCCGGCGTGCGTCCACCGAGGTTGGCCGGTAGGAGGGCGAGCACGATCAGGGCGATCAGGGCGAACGATGTCACGGTGATCCACAGTCCGGCGCCGCTCCAGGTTCGCACGGTGTCGCCGGTCGTGACGACTACCGACCTGCTCTCCTCGACCCGGTCCAGCAGGGCGCGATGCCGCGGACTCAGGCCCCCGGCTGGTTGGAAGGTCCTCGCCTGGGTGAGGGCGACGGCGAGGGATGCGCCGACGATGACGACGACGTCGACGACCCACGCTGCCATCCGCCGGAGCGTCGACGGGGGCGAGGGCCACCACACCGGTGAGGCGGTCGGGACGTCGGCCCCGGTGCCCCAACGCTCCGTGGGGTCCGACCGGGGGCCATCGCCGACGCCCGTCACAGCGTCGGGACCAGCTGTGGGCCGGTGGGGGACCTCCAGTACGGACACGAGGTCCACGTCGGCAGATCTCGCCGGTTTTGGATGGTCAATTCGGGAATTCCCGCACCTTCCAGCCGTTACCATCGCGGGATGACCGAGCCCTCGCCCGAACTGTTCGACAAGATCGTGAACCTGTCCAAGCGGCGCGGCATCGTGTTCCCGTCGGCCGAGATCTACGGCGGCTTCCGATCCACCTACGACTACGGTCCCGTCGGTTCGCTCATGCTCCGCAACGTGCGGGACGCCTGGTGGCGGTCGATGGTGCAGAAGCGTGACGACATCGTCGGCATCGACGCCGCGATCCTGTCGCCGCCTGCGATCTGGGAGGCGTCCGGTCATCTGGCCAGCTTCACCGACCCCCTCGTCGACTGCCGCCACTGCGGAGCCCGCCACCGTCAAGACAAGCTCGACGATCCGAACACCTGCCCGACGTGTGGCACCAGCGGCGAGCTGACCGAGCCCCGTCACTTCAATCTGATGTTCAAGACCCACGCCGGTCCGGTGGAGGAAGCCGGTGCCGTCGCGTACCTGCGGCCCGAGACCGCCCAGGGCATGTTCATCAACTTCATGAACGTGCTGAACACGTCGCGCAAGAAGCCACCGTTCGGTATCGCCCAGATCGGCAAGAGCTTCCGCAATGAGATCACGCCTGGCAACTTCGTGTTCCGCACCCGCGAGTTCGAGCAGATGGAGATGGAGTTCTTCGTACCGCCAAAAGAGGCCGAGCAGTGGTACGACTACTGGTGCAACGAGCGGCTCCAGTGGTACATCGACCACGGCATCAGCCCCGATCTCCTTCGCCTCCGGCCGCATGAGCCCGACGAGCTGAGCCACTACTCGTCGGCGACGAGCGATGTCGACTTCCTGTTCCCATGGGGGTGGGATGAGCTCGAAGGAATCGCCAACCGGGGCGACTTCGACCTCCGCCAGCACGCCGAGCACTCTGGCCACCGTCTCGAATACTTCGACCAAGCCACGAACGAGCGCTACGTGCCCCACGTGATCGAACCGGCGGCCGGGGCGACACGGACGATGATGGCGTTCCTCATGGCCGGTTACCACGAGGAAGAAGTCAACAACGAACAACGTACCGTGCTCCGCCTCCACCACCGGATCGCCGCCTACAAAGTGGCGGTGCTGCCCCTGTCGAAGAAGCCCGAGCTGTCGGAGCCGGCCCGAGAGCTGGCCTCAGCGCTCCAGGAGCACTGGATGTGCGACTACGACGAGACCCAGGCCATCGGCCGCCGGTACCGCCGCCAGGACGAGATCGGCACGCCGTTCTGCGTGACCTACGACTTCGATTCTCTCGAAGACAAGGCAGTGACGATCCGCGAGCGCGACACGATGGAGCAGGTCCGTCTACCGATCGCCGATGTCGCCGAGTGGCTTGGCGACCGGCTGGTGTGAGCCCTGACACGTGTCCAACGCCAGGGTTGTCCGGGCGGTAGCTTTGTAATGAGTGGGTATCGTCGACGAGGACATTTCCAGGGTGCGGGAGGCGACTGACGTCGTCGCCGTCATCTCGGAGTACACCCAGCTCAAGCGCGTCGGTCGTCACTACTCAGCGCTGTGTCCGTTCCACGCCGAGAAGAGTCCCTCGTTCTCGGTCAACGCCGAGGAGGGCCTCTACCACTGTTTCGGCTGCGGCGTCGGTGGGGACATCATCACCTTCGTCAGGGAGAAGGAGCAGCTCGACTTCGTCGGCGCGATCGAGCGCCTGGCCAACAAGGCCGGAATCACGCTGCGCTACACCGACTCGGGACAGGGCGAGGATCGGCGCCGCAAGACCAAGCTCCACGATGTGATCGGGGCCGCCGTCGAGTGGTACCACCGGCGGCTGCTGACCTCCGAGGACGCGGGACCGGCCCGCAGCTACCTCCGTCGCCGGGGCTACGACGGCGACGTCGTCCGCCGCTATCAGATCGGGTGGGCCCCGGAGGGCTGGGACACGCTCGCCAAGGCGCTGCGTCTCTCCGACGACGACCTGACCGACAGTGGGCTCGGATTCGTCAACCGCTTTGGACGCCAGCAGGACTCGTTCCGGGGCCGCGTGCTGTTCCCGATCTTCGATGCGCAAGGCAGCGGGGTGGGGTTCGGCGGGCGGGTCCTCCCCGGCGGTGACGGACCGAAGTACAAGAACTCCGCCGAGTCGGCCGTCTACGCCAAAAGCCGGGTCCTGTATGGCCTGCATTGGGCCAAGCAGGCGATCGTCGAGGCCGATGAGGTCATCGTGTGCGAGGGCTACACCGACGTGATCGGGTTCGCCAAGGCCGGTGCCGGTCGGGCGGTGGCGACGTGTGGAACGGCCCTCACCGACGATCACGTCAAGATCCTCCGCCGGTTCGCCCGACGGGTCGTGCTGGCCTTCGACGCCGATGCCGCCGGACAGAACGCGGCGGCCCGGTTCTACGAGTGGGAGAAGTCGCACGATCTCGATGTGGCCGTAGCTGCGCTACCCTCCGGTGTCGATCCCGCCGACCTTGCCGGCGACGACCCGGAACGGCTGGTCACAGCCGTCACCGAAGCCAGGTCGTTCCTCGACTTCCGGGTCGACCGAGCGATCAACAGCGTCGACCGCTCGACCGGGGAGGGGCGGGCCAAGGCCGCCGAGCTGGCGTTGGAGATGGTGGCCGAGCACCCCGACCCGCTCGTGCGCGATCAGTACGTGATGGTCGTGGCCAGCCGGTGCCAGTTCGAGCCCGATCTGATCAGGTCAATGCTGCGCGATGGCTCCCGTGCGACTACGGTCGACAAGGCGGCCGGCGTTCGTGTCCAACCTGCTCGGGACACTCCCGAATTCGAGGCGCTTCGTCTGGCCGTGCATCGCAGTGACGAGATACTCGAGCTGTTGGTTCCCGAACTCTTCGCCGATCCACTGTGCGCTACGGTCTATGACTTGCTCCTCAAGTTCCGCTCCCTCCATGAGGTCATCGACAACGGAGGACCAGAGGTGGGCGAGATGATCCAGCGGCTGTCGGTCGAGGAGTCCGATGCCGACCCGATGGATGTGGCCGGGCGGTTGTGGGAGCGATTCCTGAACCAGCAGATCGAGCAGTGCCGGCTCACCGCCCGGGCTGCCGACAGCGAGACATACGCAGCCCTCGCCCAGGACATGGCCTGGTTCCGGCACCGCCTCGAAGACCTTCGCGAACCGGAACGAAAGGCAACTGCGGTCGAGGGCTTGCTAACTTGGATGGTAGAGGAGTCGGAGGAGGTGACGTGACCGACCAGCCTGTCATCGCAGCGAACGGTGCGCAGGCAAGCTCTTCGCTGGTCGAAGAGCACCGGCAGCGACTCCTGCTTCGGGCTCGGGCCGGCCGCCCACTAACCCCGGATGACGTCGTCGCCGTCATGCCCCGTGTCGAGCTGACGCCCGCGGTTCTGGCCGAGGTCCGGCTCTTTCTGATCGACAACCAGATCCCGTTCGACGACGAGCCGGTCCAACCCGATCTGGAAGGTTATGCCGAGAATGACCGGCGGCTCCGGCGGCGCCAGGATCCGGCTCGCATGGCAGCTGCCGCGATGGCCCGAGCCACCGGCTCGGCCGATCCGGTCAAGATGTACCTGAAGGAGATCGGCAAGGTGCCCCTCCTCACCGCCGAGGAAGAGGTGGAGCTGGCCAAGCGGATCGAAGCTGGGGCGGAGGCGGCGGCCGAGTCGACCGACCGGCTCAACGACGGCAGCTGGCGGCGCCTGTCGTTCGAAGAGCAGCGGAAGCTGCGACGGCTGACCCAGGACGGGGAGCGAGCCCGGCAAGAGCTGACGTCGGCCAATCTCCGGCTCGTCGTTTCTATCGCCAAGCGTTACGTCGGTCGGGGGGTCCCGATCCTGGATCTGATCCAGGAAGGCAATCTCGGGCTGATGCGGGCGGTTCAGAAGTTCGATCACTCGAAGGGTTTCAAGTTCTCGACCTACGCCACCTGGTGGATCCGCCAGGCGATCACCAGGGCCATCGCCGACCAGTCCCGGACGATTCGGGTTCCGGTTCACATGGTCGAGTCGATCAACAAGGTCGTCCGGGCTCAGCGGGCGCTGGCTCAGCGGCTCGAACGCGATCCGACGATGGACGAGCTCGCGAGCGAGGTCGACCTCGACCCCGAGAAGGTCACCGAGATCCTCCGGATCGCCTCCCAGGACCCGCTCTCGCTCGACTCGCCCGTCGGCGACGAAGACGACACGTCGATGGCCGACTTCATCCCCGATCGGGGCGCTGCCCCGCTCGACCTCGCTGCCCGGAAGCTGCTGGAGCAGACCGTGCGCGACGTGCTCGACGACCTGTCGGACCGCGAGTCGGAGGTGGTTCGTCTCCGCTTCGGTCTGGTCGACGGCCGCCCGCGCACACTCGAAGAGGTCGGCAAGGAGTTCGGGGTGACCAGGGAGCGGATCCGACAGATCGAGTCGAAGACGCTCGCCAAGCTCCGCCACCCGCTCCGGAGTGAGAAGCTCCGCGACTACCTCGACTGACCGCATCTCCAGGCGGTCGGTTGCCGCCAACGGTCTCGACAGGTTGGCCGGTGTCGCGATAGACCCGGCCGATGGCAGTCGTGGAGGAAGTCGAACGCAACGGGCTCCGGGTGCGGGAGCTGACGATCGAAGACGCCCGCATCGTGACCGCCGCGTTGTGGCAGAACCCGTCGTCCGGGGCGGGGATGCCACTCGTCTGCCTCGGGCACGGCGCGTCGGGCGATCGGTACCAGCAGCCGATCCCCTGGCTGGTCGAGCGTCTCGTGGGTCAGCACGGCTTCGCTGCGCTGTCGCTCGACGGCCCCGTGCACGGCCGCCGCCAGATCGGTGACGGCGGCCGAGAGGCGTTCTGGCCCGAGTGGCGGCGGCCGGGCACCGTCGCCGACATGCTGGCCGACTGGCGAGCCGCGCTCGACTTCGTCCAAGCACTACCCGACGTCGGTGGCGGGCCCGTCGGGTACTGGGGTCTGTCGATGGGCACGATCTACGGCGCCCCGCTCGTGGCGGCCGAGCAGCGCATCGTCGTCGCGGTGCTCGGCCTGATGGGCATCACCGGGCCTGACCACTACCGTCCGACCATCACCGACGCCGCTCACCGCATAGAGGTGCCGGTGCTGTTCCTCATGCAGTTGGACGACGAGCTGTTCAGCCGCGACGAGTGCCTGACGTTGTTCGACGAGCTGGCGACCGAGGACAAACGGCTCCACGCCAACGCTGGCCTGCACCCCGCCGTGCCGCTCGAGGAGCTGTATCACTCGGTCGACTTCCTGGTCAACGGCCTGACCGGCGGTCACAATCAGCGGGGCGCCGCGTTCTCTGTGGCCACCTGACCCAGCGAGCCGCCGTGGATTCCCCGGGCGAATACAGCAGGAGCTGGTATATTCTGAACCTTCGATCCGGGGTAGCTCAGCTGGCAGAGCAACTGACTGTTAATCAGTGGGTCGTGAGTTCGAGCCTCACCCCCGGAGCCGGTCCCCAGTAGGGGAGTCGCCGCCCCCGAGCCACCAGGCCGGGGGCGTTTCGCTGTGAAACCCAAGAGGGACCCAAGAACTATCGCTTCAGGTGCGACGACCTCTGCGTGACAACCTCCTGCGTCGGCTCTCCGAATCGACACCTCACCTTGCTGGCTGCGAGCGGCGGACGATCTGCTCGCCGGGGTTCCGACTACTCCCCGCGGACCACCCCGAGCCAACCCGCCGAGCGACGGCCGAGGCAGCCGCCGAGACCGGAGAGGAGCCCTTCTGACCCCGCCCGGGGTGCAGGGTCGCCGTGCAGCGGCGGCGGCCCTGCTCGCTACGGAGGGTCGAGGTGGTCGATGATGCGACGGCAACCGGCAAGGATCTCCCGGCGCCGTTCGGGTAGGACGATCGTTGTTCGCTGGCCGTCTGTCTCTACCTGGGAGCGTGCAAGCTCGACGGCGGTCAGACCTTCGATACTGCGGGCCGACGGGTCGGCGCCAGCTGCCAGCAACTGATCGACGATTTGGTCGTGGCCCCAGACGGCGGCGTAGTGAAGGGCGCTGCCGAAACCGTGGTGCTCGTCGATGTTGGATGAGTCGTTTGCGAGCTGCGCCGTCACATGGTCTGCGAGTCCCCAGCCAGCGGCCTCACAGAGGGTGACATCGGTACCTCGTGCAACGAGATGAACGACCAGCTGAGCGTGGCCCTTTTCATTGGCCCACCCAGCGGGCTTCGCACCATGCTCGTCGTCCCTGGTGTTGAGGTCAGCGCCGAGGTCGATCAGAAGATCGGCCACCGGTTGGTTACCAGCAATCGCTGCGCTGTGGAGGGCCGTTGCCCCATCACGTCGCCTCGCGGCCAAGTCGGGGTGGGCTTCGGCCAGAGCTCGGACCCGTTCCAGCTCACCGCTACCAACGGCCTCGAAGAACTCGTTCTCCGGGCTCACGAAGAAGATGTGTTAGCGGCGTCGACGAGCACCTTGATCTCGTCGGCGTGGGGGTTGCGTCCGACGCAGGCATCGGCCCAACCGCCGGCAGTGCTGTGGTAGCGGTCGTCCTCGATCTGGGTGGAGGCGCCCAGGTCGAGGAGGTGAGCGACCATGGCGGTCTTGGCGAACATGATGGCGAAGTGGAGGCCGGTGGTGTTGTTGTAGGGCCGGGCGTTGATGTCCGCTCCTCCGTCGAGGAGATAGTCGACGACTTCTTGGCGGCCGTTGGCGGCGGCGAAGACGAGGGCTTCGCCGATGATCTCGTCGGGGTCGTCTGTCGGTTCGGGTCCGGGTGGGTGGCCGACGTCAGCCCAGTTGGCTCGGTAGGGGCCGGGTGGTTTGAGGAGCTGCCCGTCGGGGCTGACCCATTCCCGGACGAGGTCCAGGCGGCCGACGGCGGCGGCTAGCCAGAGGGTGGGGCGGTGGAGGCCGTGCTCGATCAGCAGCGCAGCGGAGTCGGTGGAGCCGTGCATGGCCGCTGACTCCAATGGGGTGATGTCGGCATCGGCTCGGGCGGTCGGGTTGGCGCCGGCGGCGAGGAGTTGGCGGCAGAGGTCGGGCAGGTTCCAACAGCCGGCGAGGTTGAGGGCCCGGTCAAGGGTGGCCCCGTTTGCGATCAACACGTCGATGACGGCGGGGTCGACGCCGTGGGGTGGTTGGGTGGCCCACTCGATCAGGGTGTTGTCGTTCCATACCAGGTTCACGATCTCGGGGTCGGCATCGATGGCCGCTTGGAGACGGCCAGTGTCACCGGCGAGGAAGGCATCGAGGGCCGGGGTGATGCGCTCGTCTGTTGCGGTCACGCCCGGGGAGCCGGCGGCGTGGCCTGAGGGAGGGGCCGCAGGCAGAGACAGGCTAGGACGTAGTCGGCCAGAGTCCGTCTCGGAGCGGGCATCGGTGGAGGCGGAGCCGGCTCGATGCTCTGGTCGGTCTGGTCGATGGCATCGGCGATGGCCTGCTCGTCGATCCCAACCTCGCCGGCGACGTCGACCAGATCGTCGTAGGTCAACTGGTCATCGTCTTGGCTAGCCAGTTCGCTGGCTCGACGAAGGATCTCGCTGACCTCGTCAGGGGTGAAGCGGCGGCCTCGATGCTCCGACTCGCTCATGAGTCCATTGTGCCCGACCCCGCCGGGGTTGTCTGGGCGTCCGGTTGGAGGATGTGACAGATCTCGTCCGACCCGCAGTCGGCCGGGTCGAGCCTTCGGCTCCGCTCGATCAGCGCTCGCAGGTCACGCTCGAGGTCCCGGAGCCGGGCGATCTGGTCCCTAAGGTCGGCGTGCTTGGTTTCGAGGAGATCGGTCACGTGGGCGCAAGGGGCGGTTCCGGCGTCTCGGATGTTGAGCACATTGCCGATCTCGGTCAGGGTGAGCCCAGCCGCTTGAGCGTTGCGGATGAAGCCGACACGGTCGACCACGGTCGGGTCGTATCGCCGGTAGCCGTTGGCTTCCCGCTCTGGTTCGGGCAGCAGCCCTCGGCGCTCGTAGAAGCGGATCGTTCGGGCGGGGAGCCCGCATCGTTCGGCTACTTCTCCGATCCGCATCACCGTCCACGCTACTGCTTGACCTTCTCCTCGGGATCAACGTTTAGGTTTCAGGCTCATGGAGATCACGCTGCTCTACTTTGACGATTGCCCCAACTGGACCGACGCCGATCGTCACCTCCAGCAGCTCCAGACCGAGTTCCCCGACCTCGTCGTCCACCGCCACCTGGTCGAGACTCCGGACGAGGCCGAGCGGGTCGGATTCCGAGGCTCGCCCAGCGTCCTCATCGATGGAGTCGACCCCTTCGCCGATTCCGACGCCCCAGTCGGGTTGTCGTGCCGGGTCTACCAGACCCCCGACGGCCCAGCCGGAAGCCCGACCCTGGACCAGCTCCGGGCCGCCATCACCGGTCGATGACAACTCGGGCCCGCCGCTCATCGATCGGGACACCGGAACTACGCTGGGAGGCGTGTTCACCGGTGTGCGAGCGTGGCTCCTCGGTGTCGCTGCCCTCGTCGGCGTCATCGCCTTCGCCGTGTTCGTCTTCCTGTCGGCGACCGGAGGCAACGGCCGGGCGCAGGCGCCGAGGGTCAGGGTCTCGGTCCCGGGCCTGGAGGCCGATCTGTTCGCCGACGAATCCGGATCGGGTGGGGGAGTGGTGAGCGAGATCATCGTCTGCGACGGCGTCGAGCAGCTCCAGGCGGCGTTCAACGCGGATGTTGGTCATCCCCGGATGATCCTGCTCGTCGATCCCATATGACCGACGTGTCTGCTCGGCGCCCGTGAGGCGCACGATCTCATCAGCGGCTACACCGACCACGACCTCCGGACCTATGTCGTGTGGGAGCCCGTCCTCGGGGGCGACCACGACCGAGCGACCGAAGCCAATGAGACGATCCACGGACCGCAGGTCACTCACTTCTGGGATCCCGAGGCAGCAAGCGGACGGTGGTTCGCCGACAACATGCCGTGGGAGCAGTCGGGGCCGGCCTGGGACGTGTTCTACCTCTTTGATGCTGAGGCCACCTGGGATACCGCTCCCGATCCGGTTCTCGCCTGGGGGTTCACGATCGTCGGTGAACGGGATGCCCTCCAAGCCGGCCTCGACCAGCTCCTCACCTGAGGCGAGCGAGGTGACCGGTTTCAGGCGAGTCGAACCGAGGCTTCCGGTCGCCGATGTCCGTGCGAGTATCGACTTCTACTGCACCCACCTGGGATTCAGCTCCGACTTGGCGACGAGCGAGCCTGCCCCCGACTTTGCCATCGTCTGCCGTGACAACGTCTGCCTCCAGCTCGTTGAGCAGGGCGCCCACCACCCCGCCGGTCCGCTCACGATCTGGATCGATATCGCCGACGCCCTGGCCGAGTTCACCAACCTTGGCGAGGCCGTTGAGATCGAATGGGGTCCCGAGGTCTACGACTACGGCCGACGAGAGTTCGCCGTCCTGGACCCCGATTGTCATCGCATCATCCTCTCCGAAGCCATCGACGACTGATCACAGTCGGCCGTTATGGGTCCGGGACCCACTCCACGCCGGCCGGGGGAGAAGCAGGTGCGTTCACGAACTCTCTCGCCAGCTGACGAGCTACTGCGGGTGTGGTCGCTGCGCTCCCATGGAAGCTGTAGTCACGACCATCCTTGGAGAACACGATCTCTCGATCCGCCGGCCAAGCAGTCCCGTCATCACTACGCCCCCAGTGCGGGCGGCCGTCGCTGTCGAGATAGAGCGCAACAGACACACCGTCCGAGCCAATGCCGATGTGCAGGACCGGCCCCGGGCCAACAAGCCCGACCAGGCTCGGAACCGCCACGTCGGCCATCGTCTCGTTCGAGGAACACCGGCGCACGAGCGTGGCTCACCGCCTGGCCCAGGTCGCAGCCTGACAGGCCCCCACCAAGACTCTGTGGCGATGGCAACACCACTGTTCGACCTCGAAGGACTCTTCCGAGCGATCGATGCTCAACGGGAGCGTGAGGGCCTGAGTTGGGCTGCCTTGTCTCGCCAGGTTGGCGTGGCGGCCTCAACGATTCGTCGCTACAGCGAGGCTGATGACGCCGAAGCAGATGGCGTGCTCGCATTGGTGCGCTGGCTAGGCGTCGCTCCAGAGGAGTACCTGGCAGGCGAGTCGGCAGTCGGGAACCCACTACGTCCGACCGACGGTGGGTACGTCCGAGTCGACATGGAGGCGGTCGCCCGAGCAGGCGGCGATCCCGGTGGCGCCCGAGGGCGCACTCGAACCATCATCCAGAACCTCGTCAACGTAGCCCACCGAACGGGTCAACCTGTCGTATCGCTGACCCGCTTCAGCGAGCGATAGAACTCGCAGTTCTCGCAGGTATCCAGAAGACGGCGGCTCCTGCGACAGCATCTGCCGTGTCGTCGATGAGCGACATCGAGCGCGCTGCGCGGGGTGATGCCATTCAGCGACGCCTCCCACCTGGGTCTCGCTCAGGCGGGTCGGGCGGACTATTGGGTGCTACGAAGGAGTGCAACGACTGCCGTTTGATCTCGGCCCTCGGCGAGGGTGAGTGGGCTGTGCCCGTCGGCTTGAGTTGGGAGGTTCGGGTCGGCGCCGTGGTCGAGGAGGAGTTGGATGGTCCGGACGTAGCGGTCGCCGCCATCGCCGAGGATGATTGCTTCGTGGAGGGCGGTCCAGCCGAGGTTGTTGATGTGGTTGACGTCGATGTCGGTTTCGAGGAGGCGTTCGACGACGTCGGCGTGGCCTCGTTCGGCGGCTCGGATGAGGCCGGTGCCGTTGAAGCTGTCGAGTGAGGTGACGTCGGCGCCGTTGTCGAGGGTGAGTTCGAGCAGTTCGAGGTAGCCCTCGCTGGTGGCGATGAGGTAGGCGCTTTGCTGGCTGCCGTCCTTGTGATTGACGTCGGCCCCGTCGGCGATCAGATCCCGGGCCCGTTCGAGGTCGTTATCCCAGGCGGCAACGATGAGCTGTTGGTTGAGGTCGGCTTGTTCTCCTTCGGTCGACTCGGTGCTACAGCTGAATAGGAGGAGGGTGAGAACGGCCGCCAGGCCGACCGCAAGGTGGTTGCGGCCGGCCGTGGATGCCGAGAGTGGCTTGGTTGTCACTAGCGACCGAACACGGTTCGCAGGCGGAGTGCCACGACTTCGTAGGGTGGTTCGGCGATCTCCTCGTCGAAGTGGCTGTCGATGAGCAGGAGTCGACCCCGGGCGATGGCGGCGGTGGTGAACACCTGATCTGGGTTGGTGGCGAGTTCGTTGACGAGTTGGGTGCGGTGGCCGTTTCGGTCGATGTGCAGGGTGGTGACCACTTGGGAGAAGTTGCGTACGACGATGAGGTGGCGTCCTCGGCGGACGAGACCGTCGGCGTTGGTGAGGTCGGTGTCACCGGTGTCGATCTGGGTGGCGGTGCCGGTGGCGAGATCGAAGCGCCAGAGCTTGCCGACGTTGCCTTGGGCAACGATGAGCACTTGGCGGTTGCGGGACACGACGATACCGCCGAGGTTGAACCCCTCTTCTTGGGTGATGGTGCCGGTGGCGTCGGCCCAGGTCGTCACGACCCATTCTTCGTCGTCTTCGGCGACTCGGAAGATCTGAGGGGCGTTGGAGTTGGTGAAATAGGCAGCGCTGCCGTTGTCGTCCAAGTCGGCCAAGACGGCGTAGGTCATTCCGTCACCTGCGCCGAGCACCATTCGCACATCGAGCCGACCGTCAATCGCAGGCAGCTGGCCCTCGAAGTCGTTGGCGAAGTCCTCCTCGACGCCTGGCAGGTGACCAGCCAGGAACCGAACGCGTAGCTCGGGTGCGCCGGTCAGGTTGAGGCGCGCGTAGAAGGCTGGATGCACACGAACCTGGCGGCGCATCGGACCAGCTAGCGATGCTCGTCGGTGAACAGCTCGGGCCGGTCGGTCTTGTACTGCTCGACGAGCTTGGCCACCATCGGGCGGAACGACGGGTGAGCGTCGATGTCCCAGACCTTGGCCTGTGTGCGGTAGGCATCCCGACGTGCCTCGTTGTCGAGGAGGGCGAGATCAGGGACGTCGGTGACCACCATGCCATGAACGTAGCCGGTGACACCCCCACCGAGGGTTGATCCCCACACCTCCACACCGGCCGGCAGTTCATCCGCATCTCGGACCTCGCGTGAGAAGACAGTGAGAAGATCCGCCCTGGGAACCCTGGTCAGTGGCGGGCGGTGCTGGACAAGTCCTGCTCGGTGAATCCCCTGCTCAAGGTACCTGCCGGGCACTCTCGGGCACTCTCGGGCAGTCGGTGCGACTCCCGGCAAACCCCCGTTTGCGTTCTGTTAGTCAGTGGGTCGTGAGTTCGACCCTCACCCCCGGAGCCACCCTGACCAGGTCACAGCGGGAATCTGGCCAGCGGAAGCGCTGAGAAGATCGGCCGTGAGAAGAGATCGGAGAAGATAGATCACTTCTCAAGTTCTTACGAAGGGCGCGATGCTGAAGGCGACAGGCGTCCACCGTGCACCCAACGGTACGCCGTACTTCAAGCTGTTCACAGCAAGGACCCCGAGACCGGCAAGTGGAAGCAGGCCACCCGCCGAGGATTTCCCCCGGCGGCCGCTGCCACCGAATCCAGCCGGAAGCTCGCCGGCAAAATCGGCCAGGCGCCACCCTCCAGCGCCGCGCCAAGCCTGACGGTCTGCGAGCTCGTCCAGCGCTACCACGATGAAGAGGAAGCCATGAACCGCCTCTCCGAGTGCGCGCTGTACGACCAGCGCGGCTTCCGCCGGAACTACTTCGACCCGACGATCGGCTCGACCGTTGCCGACGAGGTCACCGGCACCAACGTCCGAACCTGGATGATCGACCTCGCCACGCTGGACGAGCGGGCGTCGCCCGAGGAGTGCCGGGCAATCGTGATCTCTGCATCATAGGCGTCGACCGAACGCTACCTGAGCCCCTGAGGCCCTGGTCTTGTCCAGTTGGTGCCAGCCGGTGGCCCGGTGGAGGCGTGGCCACGTTCGTAGTGGGCTGGCGTCCAGAGGATGGCCTGTAACCACCTTGCTCGGAGTTCGTCGAGACCGCTCTTCATCAGCGCCCGCCCGATTCGGGAAGACCGGATCGAGAGTCTCCCGCCGGTGTCTTCTGTTCGCGCCAGCATCACAACGGCGGGTGCGACCGCTGCCGTGAGGCTGCTGCGGATCGGGGAGACTGGAGGGTGCGGCGCTTCGCTTCCTTGCCGCCGAGGAGGTCCGCTACATTTCCGGCCAGAACGTCGTCGCCGACGACTGGGCGACCGTGCGGGCTCCGGGGCGGTCGACCTGAAACCGGAGCACGTAAGCACCACCGGCAGGAGCAGCATCGTGTACGACAACATCGAGGTCAGCAAGGACGGGCGGGTCCAGATCGTGACGATCGTTCGACCGGCCGTCCGCAACGCGGTCGACGGTCCGACGGCGGCCGAGCTGTATGAGGCGTTCCTGGCCTTCGACAACGACGTCGACCTCGACGTCGCAGTGCTCACCGGGGCCAACGGCACGTTCTGTAGTGGGGCTGACCTCAAAGCGGTGGCCGACGGGAGGGGAAATCCCGTCCACCGGGCCCCGGGCGACGAGATCATTGGGTCACTCGGCCCTGTCGGCCCGTCGCGCCTCGTGTTGTCGAAGCCGACGATCGCTGCGGTCGAGGGTCACGCGGTGGCCGGAGGCATCGAGCTCGCCGTCTGGTGCGACCTCCGAGTGGCTGCCCGAGACGCCGTGTTCGGTGTCTTCTGCCGCCGCTGGGGCGTGCCTCTCGTCGATGGAGGGACGATCCGCCTCCCTCGGCTCATCGGCCACTCTCGGGCCATGGACCTCATCCTGACGGGCCGTGAGGTGACCGGAGAGGAAGCGTATGAGATCGGGCTGGCCAACCGACTCACGGAGCCGGGCCAGGCCCTGCCCGTCGCCGTCGAGCTCGCCCACCACCTGACCAGCCTGCCCCAGCACTGCCTCCGGAGCGACCGGCGGTCGGCCTGCGACCAGTGGTCTCTCGACCTTGGTGCCGCCCTCTCCCACGAAACCGACGTGGGTATGGAGACAATCAAGAGCGGTGAGACGAGGGAGGGGGCGGCCCGCTTCGCCGCCGGTGCCGGCCGCCACGGCCAGGACGCCCCGCTCCAGCGCTGACCTCGGCGTCGCGGCGGCGGGTGC